>JAPUIV010000200.1 GCA_027296665.1 Acidobacteriota bacterium
ACATCGAGGCAATCGATTTCCCCTGCCGCGGCCGCCTGGTACTTCAAAGCCTGTTGAAGCGCTCGCACATGGCCGAACTCCAGCCCGTATCGTCTTTTCAGGCCGGGCAGGCCATCCTCACGTTCGATGAATTCGTACCCCAGCCCGGCCCGGAACCGATCCGAAACCTTGGCCAGATCGGAAATGGTCCGCAGACCCAACTCCCGGGCCAACCCCGAGGGAACGGCCAGTTCATAGGAATTCTCGAAACCGAGGGGCGGGAGCCAGTGCAGATCGTAGCGGCGCAGGAACTCCCTGCGAACCAGGTTCAAGGTAGTCGTCGGATTCCCCCCGGCCGTTTCGCCCAGTAGAGTGACGAGACCCGTCCCGGTGTACTCCGGGTAGAGATCGATCGCCCCGGAGCGCAAGGCTTCAAAACAGACATGAGTGCCGGCCAGATTGAACTGCCGTTTCACCTCGAGATCCGTCCAGGCCTCCAGCAGGCGGGCGAACATCTCCGCCAGGAGGCGGTTTTCGGCGAAGTTCTTGGAACCGATCACCACCTGGCCCTGGGTCGCGGCCGAGACCACCGAAACGCAGACAAGGAGCACCAGAATGAGGCATACCTGTTTCATCGGCTCCCCGCCCCCCTCCTGGCCAACAGGGTTTTCACGTATGGATGAGTCGGATTGTCCCTCAACCGACCGGGAGTTTCAATCTGGAGGATCTCCCCCCCCTTCATCACCGCGATCCGATCCCCCAGGCGGAACGCCTCTTCCAGGTCATGGGTGACCAGGACCATCGTCTTGGACAACCGCCGCTTGAGAGAAAGGAATGCCTTCTGGAGGTCCAGGCGGGTCAAGGCATCGAGAGCACCGAACGGCTCGTCCAGGAGGATCACTTCCGGTTCCGCCGCCAGGGCCCGGGCGAAAGCGACCCGTTGCCGCTGTCCTCCAGATAGTTCCCTCGGGTACCGGCCCAGAAAGAGATCGGGGGGCAGATCGACAAGATCGAGCAACTCCGCCACCCGGCGCTCCCGCCGCTCCCGGTCCCAGCCGAGAAGTTCCGGCACCAGGGCGACGTTTCGCGCCACGGTCCAGTGGGGCAAGAGGCCGCCTTCCTGCTGCACGTACCCGGTTTGGCGGCGCAGATCGATCGGGTTCCAGGAGACGGAGGGACGGCCCCGGATCCGGATCTTCCCCTCGCTCGGTTCCTCCAGCCGGTTGAAAAGGCGGAGCAAGGTCGTTTTTCCACAACCACTCTCGCCAATAAGGACAACGGTTTCCCCGGCCGCAACGGTCAGATTGATCTGGCGCAGCGCCCGGATCCCACCCGGATAGGTCTTGGAAACCTCTTGCGCCTCGAGAACGATTGGGTTCATGAATGCAGCCCCGATTTTCTGGTGAACATTCATGATATAACATCGGAAATAATGAACCATCCCGCCCTGCATACCTGCCCCATGCATCCCGGGGTGCGCCGGGATGGGCCCGGTGCCTGCCCCGAGTGCGGCATGGCCCTGGAGGCGCGTGTCCCCCCGGGCGGAAGGGAATCCAATCCGGAACTCGACGACATGTCCCGGCGGTTCTGGATCAGTTTGGGCCCGGCCTTGTTTCTTCTGCTGGTTTCGATGGCCGACATGTTCCCCGGCGCGCCTCTCGGGAAACTGTTCGCTCCCTCCCATCTCCGGTGGATTCAGTTCCTGGTCGCCACCCCGGTGGTGGTGTGGGGAGGCAAGCCGTTTTTCCAACGGTTCTGGGCCTCGGTGGTCCACCTGCGGCCCAACATGTTCACCCTGATAGGGCTGGGAACGGGAGCCGCCTATGGGTTCAGCGCCGTGGCCACCTGCTTTCCCGGTTGGTTCCCCGGCTCGTTCCGGGGACCGGCGGGGGAAGTCGCGGTCTACTTCGAATCGGCGGCGGTGATCACGGTCTTGGTCCTCCTGGGACAGGTCATGGAACTACGCGCCCGCAGCCGCACCGGCCAGGCTCTCCGGAGCCTGATGGGATTGGTCCCGAAAACCGCTCTCCGGCACCGCCGGGATGGTACCGACCAGGAAGTCATGCTGGACCAGGTCCAGCCGGGTGATCTTCTCCGGGTCCGGCCGGGCGAAAAGATTCCCGTCGATGGATTAGTGCTGGAACAGGTTAGCTTCGTCGACGAGTCGATGCTCACGGGAGAAGCGGATCCGGTTGAAAAGAGTCCTGGTGACCGGGTGACGGGAGGAACCATCAACGGATCGGGTGCCTTCCTGATGCGGGCGGAACGGGTCGGCGATCAAACCCTCCTGGCGCAGATCGTGCGGATGGTCGGGGAGGCACAGCGCAGCCGGGCGCCGATCCAGCGACAGGTCGATGTCGTGGCATCCTATTTTGTTCCGCTGGTGATCCTGACCGCCATTTTGACTTTCATTCTCTGGGGATCGATTGGCCCCGAACCGTCCTGGGTGTACGCACTGGTGAATTCCGTGGCGGTCCTGATCATCGCCTGCCCTTGCGCCCTCGGCCTCGCCACCCCGATGTCGATCATGGTCGGTACCGGTATGGGGGCGGAATCGGGGATCCTGATCAGGAACGCCGAAGCGTTGGAAATCCTGGAAAAAGTCGATCTCCTTCTCATCGACAAGACCGGCACCCTGACCCGGGGGAAACCGGCTCTCACCGGGGTGGATCCGGCGCCGGGTTTCACGGCCGAGGAAATCTTACGGCTTGCCGCCGGCCTGGAACGATCGAGCGAACATCCCCTTGCCCTGGCAATCCTGGCGGCAGCCCGGGAACGACAATTGGAACCTGCGATCGTCTCGGGAATCAAGTACAGTCCGGGCATCGGTCTGACCGGCATTTTCGAAGGGCAAACCGTTGCCCTGGGCAACCGATCCTTGCTTGAACGAACCGGCAGGGTCCCGGACGAACTCCTGAAAAAGGCGGAAAACCGGCGCCGGAAAGGGGAAACCGTCATCTTCCTGGCGCGGGACGGCCGCGCCGGCGGCATTCTGGCGGTGGCCGATCCGATCAAGGAGACCACTCCCGAGGCGATACGGATGCTGCGCGATGATGGTCTCCGGATTGTCATGGTGACCGGCGATCACCCGGTCACGGCCGGGGCGGTGGCGCGGCAACTGGAGATCAACGAGGTGGAAGCGGGGATCCTTCCGGCGGAAAAGGGAGCGTTAGTGGAAAAATGGCAAAGATCGGGCCACCGGGTCGCCATGGCGGGGGACGGGATCAACGATTCCCCAGCCCTCGCCCGCGCGGAGGTCGGCATCGCCATGGGAACGGGGACCGATATCGCCATGGAAAGCGCCGGAGTCACCCTGGTGAAGGGAGACCTGCGGGGAATCGCGCGGGCCCGCCGCCTCAGCCGGGGAACCATGCGGAACATCCGCCAGAACCTGTTCTTCGCCTTTTTCTACAACTCGCTGGGAGTGCCGATTGCGGCCGGAATCCTCTATCCGCTTTTCGGCCTGCTCCTGAATCCCATGATCGCTGCGGCGGCCATGAGCCTCAGTTCGGTCACAGTAATTACGAACGCGTTGAGGCTGCGGCGGTTGCGTTTGTGACCGGGTTCAACCGGTCTCCCCGGAAGATTCCCACAATCCAGGTACCCAGGGTGTCCATGAGGAGATAGATATTCGGCAGGATCATGAGGGTGAGAACGGTCGAGGCGGCGAGCCCTCCCATGACGGTCCGGGCCAGGGGATAATAGTAGGCGCCGCCGACGTTGGATCCTCCCAGCGCCAGGGGGAGCATTCCGAGGATCGTGGTGATTGCCGTCATCAGGATCGGGCGCATCCTCTCCATCCCCCCCTGAATGATCGCCTCTTCCCTGGAAAGGCCCGCCTTCCGCAGGTTGTTCACGTGGTCGATCAACACGATGCCGTTGTTGACCACGATCCCCATCAGGATCAGTAACCCGATCTGGGCCATGAGGTTGAAGGGGGTTCCGGTGACCGTCAAGGTCCAGGACACTCCGGTGAAAGCGAAGGGGATGGAAAAGACAATCGAGAAGGGGTGAGCCAGAGATTCGAACAGGGAAGCCATCACCAGATAGACCAGCGCCAGGGCCAGGAGGAAGTTGAACAGCATCTGCTGGTTGTCCTGTCCCTGTTCGAGGATCCGGTCGCCGAAGGACCAGCTGTATCCGGGCGGGTAACGGAACGAATCGAGAATGCCGGAAATTTTCTCCTTGACCTCTCCGAAGTCCTCCCCTTCATACACCCCGTATACCTGAACCTTCGTTTTCCGGTTCTCCCGGCGAATCTCGTCGAATTTCCGCACAATTTTGAAATCCGCGATATCCCCGAGCGGGACTCCCTTGCCGTTCGATCCCGCCAGCACCAGCCTCTTCAGATCCGCAACGTTCTCCCGATCTTTGGGATGCAGGGCCAGCAACACATCGACTTCCCGTTCACCGGTATTGAATTTCCGGAGTTTCAGCCCCCCCAGAGTGAATCGAAATGCCTGGGCCATGTCGCTGGGGCTCACCCCGTACTTCCGAGCCCGTTCGCGGTCCAGGGTGACCTGAACCTCATTTTTTCCCGTTCGCGTTGAAGTCCGGATGTCGGTGATGTTTTCCAGGAGATTCAGGCGGCGGGCCGCTTCCTGGGCCAGGCCGTCCAGGACCCCGGTATCCTCCCCGAATAATTTCACCGAAAAATAGGTGGAGTCCCCGCCGGTTTCCGAATCCTCAAAGAATTTCAGCTTGACGCCGGCAATGACGGGAAGCCTCTCTCTGATTTTCTTCCTGACCTCCTTCACCTCATCATCGCGAAAGTCATCGGTATTGAAGGTGATGACGGTGACGGCATGGTTTTCCTCGAAATAGCTGTACACCGATTTGAAGTTGAACTCGTCCCGGATGGACCACAACTCCTCCTCCACCCGATCCACCGCATCCTCGGCGCCTGACTTGTAAACGAAGTCCTGGAAATCGTACAGGAGCGCAATCCGGCGATTGACCGTACCGGCGGACTGGGATGTGTTCAACCAGCCTAGAAATGCCGGTAAGAACCCGACGACGAGAAACCCGACGACCAGGAGAAAGGTGGTGAATTTATGCCGGAGGCTCCAGGTGAGAAAACTTCCGTACCGCCGGGTGAGCGACTCGATGAGCCGGGAGGGTTTTTTTACCTTCTTTACAAGGAGCCTGGACGCCATCCAGGGTATCAGGGTCAGGGACATGAAAAGAGAGCAAATCAACGCGACCGAGATCGAAAACCCCATCTCGCCCAGCCAGACCGACAGTTCCGTCTTGGATCCCACGATGAGCGGCAGGAACACGATGACCGTGGTCAGGGTCGCAGCCTGGATGGCGGTCCGGACCTCGGCGGCTCCCGCCACGGCGGAGCGTTTTGCATCCCCCGTCAGGCTGTGGTGGCGGTAGATCGATTCCAGGACGACAACCGCGTTGTCGACCAGCATGCCGACCCCCAGCATGAGCCCCATGAGGGAGAGGATATTGAAGTTTTTCCCCGCGAAGTACAGGATTGCGCAGGCGGAAATGATGGAAAAGGGAATCGACAGGCTCACGATCAAGGTCGTGTCGACCCGTCTCAAAAAGAAGTACAAGACGAGAACGGCAAACAGACCGCCCCACAGCCCGGCCTTCGACAGTCCCGACAGGGAAGAGGTGATCATCTCCGCCTGATCCTGCCAGACCAGCAGATCTATACCCTGGAGGAGGGAATCGTTGTCGATCTCTCCTTCTATGACCCGGGTAACATCCCGGACCACGTCCACGGTATTGGCCGTCGATTCCTTGAACACCAGGAGGGCGATCGCCTTTTCGCGGTTCAGATGCCTGCCAAAGGTGAGAGGCGGCTCCCGGTAGGTAATATCGGCGATGTCCTCCAGGAGAAGGCCGTTCTCGTTCACCCGAAATTTTCGGATCGCCTCCAGGTCCTCGAAGGCGCCTATCACCCGGGCATTGTAGCGCAGGCCATCTGCCTCAATCTTCCCGAGCGACAGGTTGAAGTTCGCCGCCTGGAGTCCGGAGATCAGTTTGTTGAGGTCAACCCGGTACTCCTGGATCTCGGCAAGGAGAAGCCGGATCCGGATCTCCCTGGGCGCCACTCCGTGCAGGTCGACCTTGGCAACCCCCTTGACCCGGCGTATTCGGTTGATGATCCGCTTCTCGAGGAGGTCGTAGTTCTGGGACAGATCGACTCCCTTGGCGGAGATGCGCGCCTCGATGATTGGAATGTCCTCGGAGCTGAAATTGAAGATCATAATCTCGCCGATATCGTCCGGCAGGCTGCTCTTGACCAGCTCGATCTTCTCGCCCACCTGCATGCGCAGCAGATCGATCTCCTGGCCCCAATCAAATTCCATTCCGACAAAGGCCCCATCCGGGCCGGAGGTGGAGAAGATCTTCTTGATGCCGCTGAGGGTGCTGAGCATCTCCTCGACAGGTTTTGTGATCTCTTTTTCCACCTGGATTGGATTGGAGTTCTGAAAGGGGATCGAAACGCCGATGAAGGGAAAGTCGACGACGGGAAGGAAAGCGAGCTGCATGCGGGAAATCGAAATCAAGCCGAGAAGCAGGACGGAAACGAGGATCATCATCGTCGTCACCGGCTTTTTCACGGCGAGTTTGGGAAGGTTCACAACTCCTCCACGGCCGGCAGGGTTTCCCGCCGGTCCAGCAGGGCATAGGCGGAGGGGATCACCACCAGGGTCAAGACGGTTGAGGTCAGGAGCCCCCCGATGACCGTGATGGCAAGAGGGGCGCGCAACTCGGCGCCTTCGCCGAGACCGATCGCCAGCGGCAGCAGGCCCAGAACGGTGGTGGCGCTGGTCATGAGAATGGGGCGGAGCCGCACCCGTCCGGCCTCGCGGATGGCGTCCAGCTTTTTCATCCCTTCACGCCGGAAATTATTGATGCAATCGATGAGAACGATGGCGTTATTGACCACGATACCGGAAAGCATCACGGTCCCGATCATCACAACAACGCTCACCGCCTGCCCGGTGATCAAAAGGGCGAAAATAACACCGATCAATCCGAACGGAACCGAGAAGATCACGATCAGGGGATGCAGGAACGATTCGAATTGCGAGGCCATCACCAGGTAGACCAGGAATATCGCCAGCAGCAGGGCAAAGAAAAGAGATCGGAACGAACTCCGCATCTCCTCGTTCTGGCCGCTCAGGGTAGCCAGGACATCCCCCGGAATGGGGTGGGAACGGAGAATCGCCTCGATATCGGAGGCGACCGAGCCGAGGTCCCTCCCGTCCAGGTTTCCCGAAATCACCGCGGCCCGCTTCTGACCGATCCGCCGGATTTCGCCCGGCCCGCGTTCCACCCGGAACTCGGCAATCGACTTCAGAAAAATCGGCCGGTCCTGCCGTTGCTGGATGACCGTGTTCCGGATCTTATCGAGAGTCGATTCGGTCAGAACCGCGGATCGAACCAGAATGTCGATCTCCCTGTCCCCCTCGGAGAGGTGCGTGGCTCTTACCCCCTTCACCTTGTTCTTCAGGGCATTGGCTACCTGGAACATGTCCAGGTTCATCCTGGCGATCTTTTCCCGGTCAAACCGGATCTGGAGCTCCGGGTTCCCTCCCTCCATGGTGGAACGCACGTCGGCCAGTCCGGGCAGGGCGGCAATCTTGGGCAATAGTTCCGCGGAAACCGACCGGAGATCTTCGAGGTTGTTGGCATAAATCTCCACCTCGACGGGGGTTTTGAAACTGAAGAAGGTCGGCCGGAAAAATTTGTAAGTCATGTTGGGCATCCGGTCGAGCTCCTCCCGGATGGCGAGAATGGCGTTCTCCTCCGCTTCCCGATCGGCAGGGTTGGCCATCCGGATATGGATCTGCCCGACGTTCTCTCCCTCGGTGCCGACGCTGGTCAGGCCCAGGCCCGCTCCTCCCATGGTCCCGGAGAAATGGGCAATCCCGGCAAGCGGGACCACCGCTTTCTCGATTCTTTCCAGGTAGCGATTGGATACCTCCAGAGGAGTCCCTTCGGGCAGTTCCAGACCAAAACTGAACTCCCCCTGGGACATGGCGGGAACAAGTTCGAAGCCGAGACCACCGCTGCCGAGAAAGGAGATCCCGAGAACGGCGAAACTCAGGACCACTACCATCTCCTTCCGGCGGAGGGCGGCCTCGAGGAATGCGGGATAGAACCGGCTCATTCGCCCGAGCAAGAGGTCGAAGAGAAAGGTGATCGGCCGCATGAGTTGCCACAAAAACCAGCCGACCCCGCGGAACGCAACCTTGATACCCGCCACCACAATTGTGGGCAGGTACACGAAGAAGAATGCCGCTACGACCCGGATTCCCTTTCGCCATCCTCGGGGGCCGGGATCGGTTGGCGCCGCCGGAACCGGGACGGGCTGTCCGGCGCCGAGAGAGGACATCACCGGGATCAGGGTCAGGGCGACGGCCAGGGAAGCGAGAAGGGAGAAGGTGACCGTGAGGGCCAGATCCCGGAACAGCTGGGCGGCAATCCCCTGGACGAAGATGATCGGAACGAATACTGCCACGGTCGTCAGGGTGGAGGCGACAACGGCCTTGCCCACCGATCCGGCCCCTTCGGTGGCGGCGCGCCGGGCGTCCTTCCCCTCCTGGCGTTTGCGGAAAATCGCCTCCAGGACCACGATGGAGTTGTCGACCAGCATACCCACTCCGAGAGCCAATCCCCCGAGGGACATGATGTTCAGGGAAATGTCCATCTGGTACATGAGAAAGAAAGAGGCGACCAGGGAGATCGGAATGGACAGGCTGATGATCACGGTACTGCGCAGATCCTTGAGAAACAGGAACAGGACGAAGATGGCGATCAGGCCACCTATGGCAGCCGAGGTGATCACCTCCCGGATCGATTGCTCGATGAAACGCGACTGGTCGAGCACCGTGTCAATCTCAATGTTTTCGGGCAGTTCCTTCTTGATGGCTTCCAACCGGGATCGAATCCTCCGAGCCACCTGAACGGTGTTGGCGTCCCCTTCCTTGTAGATCGCCATCTCCACGCTTTCGAATCCTCCGGAGCGTGTAATGACTTCCCGTTCCCTGTGGCCCCGGTAGACCCGGGCCACGTCCCGCAGGTATACCTTGCGGTTTCCCTCAGCCTTCAGAACCGTTTGGAGAATGTCTTCCAGGTTCTGGAATTCGTTGTTGGTCCGCACCAGGTACCGGGCCTCATCCTCATACAGGCTCCCGCCCGCCAGATTGATGTTGTCCCGTTTCAAAGCCTGGACCACCATGTCGATATTCAAATTCATCAGATGGAGTTTCCGGTCATCGACCTCGACCTGGATTTCCTCTTCATATCCGCCATTGATCTTCACCGCGGCCAGTCCCTCGATCGATTCCAGATCTTTCTTGACGACCTCCTCGGCCAGGTATCGGAGCCGGATCAAGTTCTTTTCGCCGGAAAGGTGAACCCTCATGATCGGATCATTCGAGGGGTCAAACCGGAGAATGTTGGGCCGATCGGCATCCTCGGGGAGGAACACGAGGTCAAGTTTCTGGCGCACATCGAGGCTGGCGAAATCCATGTTCCGGTCCCAGTCGAATTCGAGCGTCACCTGGGAAATTCCCGGCCGAGACCTCGAGTAAATCCGCTGCACGCCGGTGACCACGCCGACCGCTTCCTCCACCGGGCGGGAGATCAGGCTTTCCACCTCGGCCGGCGCGGCACCCGGGTATTTAGTCTCGATGGTGAGGGTGGGATAGGAGATGTCGGGAAGGAGATTGATCGGCAGGCGCCCGAAGGCGACCAACCCGAAAATCACCACCGCGACGGTGAACATGAACACGCTGACGGGGCGCCGAATGGAAAATCCAACTATTTTCATCGTATGGTTTCAAAGGGGGAAAACGAAGCCGGCAAAACGAACCGAATGGCCGGATTCAAGCGTCGATGATCTCGACCGGGGTGCCGTCCTTCAAACCGCCCTGGCCAACGGTCACGATCCGTTCCCCGTTTTCCAGGCCGGAAAGGATCTCCACATAACCGTTCTCCTCGAACCCGATCACCACTTTTCTCTTGCTGGCCTCCTCGCCGTTGACCACGAAGACAAAGTTTTCCTGCAGGTCCCGGATCAAGGCCTTGCGGGGAACCGTCAGGGCAAGGGTGTGGGTTTCCCGCACGATGTTTACCGTCACGAAAGAGCCAGGCCGGACATTGCCGGGAATCTTGGGAACCTTCACGGTGACTTTGACGGTCCCGGTGTTGGGATCGACAACGGGCGAGATCAAGGATATTTCCCCGCGAAACGGGGCATCATCGATCGCATTCAGGGCCATCATTACCGGGTCGCCGATCTGAAGATCGAGAACATCCTTCTCCGGAAGAAAAATTTTGGCAATCAGGGATGCACGGCTCACCAGGGAGAAGACGGGATCGGACGGTTTTACCCGTGCCCCTTCCTTGACCAGGCGCTCCGACACAATCCCCGCGAAGGGGGCCCGGATCTCGGTCCGGGACAGAAGATAGGCCGCCGCCTCCTGTTCCTGGCGGGCAACCTGGAACGCATAGTCAACCTTATCGAAATCCTCCTGGCTGATCAGACTGGAGGATTGCATCCGTTGTACCCGCTTAAAATTGTTCTGTTCACTCTGAACTTTCAGTGCCGCCTTTCTCAGATTGATCCGTTTGTCCCCTTCATCCAGCCGCGCCAGGATATCTCCCTTATTCACCCAGTCGCCTTCCTCCACCAGAAGCTGGACCACCAGGCCCTCGATCTCCGCCAGAACCTGGGCCTCGTTCTCGGCTTCCAGATTGGCCGTGGTTGAAAGGTAGGAAGAGATCGGTTTCGATTTCACCTCTGAAATTTCGACAGGAACGGGATCGATCTCCGGCTCATTTTCTTCCCCCTCTTTCTCCTCTCCCTTCTTCTCCACTCCCTCTTTCCCCTTCTCTCCCGCTTCCGAATCCGATTTTTCCGTGTCTTTCACGGAGGCTTCTTCCCCGGAGGCATCGGCGGTCTCAGCTGCGGTTGAGGAATTACCGAAAGTCGAAAAGGAGATGAGGGAAACGGTACCGGCTACCGCCAGGAAGGCGACAACCAGGAATATCCACCAAAGACGTTTTGATTTCTTGGGGACGACGGGCATCATATTCTCCTACAAAAAGCACACCCGGGAACCGGCTGGGTGGCTCATCCTTAGTATTACGCAGGCCGGCGGGGTAAAGTTCCACCCATTCAAGGCATTGCCGGGGTTCCCCTGATGGTAATTTTACCATGCCCGCCCCCATTCCGGGAACCAGGGAGGGGCCGGATCGGTATCTCCAACCCACCTCGACAGGGAACAACGCTTTGTTGTAGGATGAATTTTCATGAAAAAATCGTTGTTCAAAAGTGCCCCGATCTACCTCCTCGAACCTGCCATCAACCCCATTTCGAAACGGTTTGGCCTGCCCAAGGTCGCGAATTACCCTCCCCTGGCCCAGGCCCGCCTGGCCGGGCAGATAGACGATCCAAACATGAGGATCGTCGATCTGCGGATTCCGGGGGAGAGGGATCGGTTCCTGGGAGAAATCCGTTCCGAACAGCCGGCAATGGTGTGCGTCTCCCTGACCTTCACCTCGAACGGCGACGAGGCGATGGAAATTGCTTCGACCATTCGATCGATCTGTCCAGGTACCATTATTTTGTTCGGGGGTACCGGACCCTCTGAAGATCCCGATTCCTTTTATTCCGCCGACTGCGATCTGATCGGCTACCGGGCGGGTGATGCGGCCTTGCCCCCCCTGATCCGGGAGGTTCGCAAATCGGGCCACCTCCCCTCCGACCCGCCGGGGTTCATGAGGAGATCAGGAGGGGGATGGGTGCGGGGGGAGGAGTTGCCGCCCCCGGCCATGTCCACCCTGAAACCGAATGCATGGAAACTCCTGCCCCGACATTACTGGAAACATTATTACCAGGGGTTCCGTCCCGTGGGGATGGGGCAATCCAGCGAGGGATGCCCCTTCGATTGCACCTTTTGCAGCGTCTGGAAGGTCCACGGCCGGAAGGTCAACATCGCCGCCCTGGAAAACGTCAAGCACGATTTCCTGTCATTGCCCGGATTCACCCGCGGATTCTTCTTTGCCGACGACATCTGGCTCCAGGCGACCGAACCGCAAAGGCAGGAACTGCATGACCCGCTGTTGCGATGGATGAAATCGGAATTCCTTCCCAAACGCAAGGGGTTCTGGCTCACCGTGGAGACCCGGACCGATCTCTTCCTGCGCCAGGAGGCCCGCTTTCGCGCCTGGCTCAAGGAGGGCGGATTGAAGTGGATCATGTTCGGTCTGGAGGCGGTTACCGACGAACAGCTCAAGGTCTATAGCAAGCGGAATACCGTCGACACCAACAGCGAGGCGATCCGGAAAGCGGCAAAATTGGGCGCCTTCATCACCGGTCAGTTTGTCATTCCCTGCGACGCGGATCAAACCTACTTCGATGAAGTCGTCTATTTCCTCAAGGAACACCGGCCATGGATGAAGGTGGCCAACTTCACCATCGCCACTCCCCTGCCCGGCACCGATCTGTACTGGGAGCAGTTGAAACAGTATCCCGATCTCGCCGACCGGAAAATAGTCACCCACCCCGCTTTCTCGCTGTTCACCGCACTGTCGCCAATGAAAATGGACCCGGTCGATTTCTACACACAGGTCGCGCGCCTGTACAGGGTCGCCAACCATATTCACTTCACATGGACCGCATGGAATCAGATATGGGCCATGTTATTCAAGACTCCCTGGATGGTTCCGCGAGTGATCAAGATGGCCCCCGGGCTGCGCGCCCTCACCCGGCCGGAGTTCTTTCTCCAGACCCACCGGGATGTCCAGGGGGAAAGGCTCCTGAGCAAACCCCCGCTCACTCGTGTAAAATCGTATTCCGGGTTGGAGCGGGCGGCCCGCCCGGCTTGACGGCCATGGGGGGGAATCATGTCTGAGGAGAATCGAGGAAAGATTGACCTTCGCGAGAAGGGCGCTCCGGTCAAGGGTGAGGTCCAGACCCTGGACCGGCGGCTGTATCTGCACCTTCAGGTGTTCGCCGACTGCGCCGATCCCCGCCCCCTGGTGGAGACGATCAAGGGTTCCGGGATCGAGGCCGTCCTGTACCAGTCTGTTTCTGATTCGAAAGGCGTCGGGCTGCTCACCATGCACGAGGATCCGCGTTTCTTTGTCACCGAACTGGCAGATTTCGCCCGCCGGGGCCCGTTCGGCAACCTGACAACCGAGCCGCGGATGACCATGTTCGGGCGGACTTATTCGACCGGACGGGAACCGGATCTCGAAGATTGGATGCTCAGAAAGGCCCGGCGGACGGTTCGGCGATCCGATCTGCCCTGGGCGGTATGGTATCCCCTGCGCCGGAAAGGTGAATTCTCCCGCCTCTCAGGGGAAGAACAGATGTCGATCCTGAGGGAACATGGCGGGTTGGGGCGGGCCTACGCAGAAAATGGTTTCGCACTCGATGTTCGCCTCGCCTGCCACGGCCTCGACGCCAACGACAACGATTTTATCATCGGTCTCATCGGATCCGACCTGTACCCCCTTTCCCATCTCATCCAGAGGATGCGGAAAACCAGGCAAACCTCCCAGTACATTCAACAGATGGGGCCCTTTTTTACCGGGTTCGCGCTCTATCAAAGCCCCTTTGCAGACCGATCATCCTGAGATTTCCCGCCATGCCGCGGGACGACCCGGGCAGCGATGCAATACCTTCCTCCAGAACGAAGAACCGGAACCCGATTCCGGCTGCGGTCTCTCCTCTTGATCCTTGCGAGCGGGTTCCTCCTGATCTCCCCTACCATCCATTCCGCCAGGCCAACGCTTGGGGATCGGGACGCGGTGGGAAAAACGGTACGGCCGATCCGGGTTCACCGGATTTCCGGCGTGCGGGCCTCCTTGGAAAAAATGAAGAACATGGAGGCGGGATTGAAGCATCGAACGAAACGGGTTCTTCCCCGGCCGCCCCTCCCCCCGCCGATTTCGATCCGGGAAAGCGGCGTGGAGGCAATGACCCCACCGGATCCCAGCCCCCTTTCCACCGCCGGTTCCCTCCTCCAGTCCTTTCCCGGTCTCATCGATTCGAATACCCGGATCCCGCCCGATACCCAGGGAGCGGCCGGGCCGGATCACCTGGTGAGCATTCTCAATACCGAATTTGCCATCTTCAACAAATCGACCGGATCGATGCTGCGGGGGTTTCCGATCGACATGCGGGCATTCTGGGCTCCGCTGGGGGACGGACCCGGTGAACCGGCGGAGAACCCATTCGATCCGAAGATCCTGTTCGATCAATATTCTCAACGCTGGATCCTGGCGGCCGACAGCAATCCGAATGACGCCGCCGCGGCCATCCTGGTTGCCGTTTCTCTGACGGCCGATCCGACCGCGGGCTTCGACCTGTTCGCCATTCCGGCCGACCCCGCCGGACAGACCTGGGCCGATTTTCCCGGCCTTGGGGTGGATCCGGGCTGGGTCTACGTCACCAACAACACCTTCACCGTCAAGGCGAGCCCCGCCTTCGCGGAAGCCAAGTTCTGGTTAATCGACAAGGGATCGCTGCTGTCGGGAGGACCCCTGGTTGTGCAGGAATTCCTCAACACCGTCGGCGGTTCCACCTGGCAGCCGGCCCACGCTTTCGGCCCCACCGCGGTGAATTACATCGTGAGCGAGAACTGGACGGCCAGTGGCACCAGCCGATTCCTCCGGATACAGGTCTTCTCCTTTCCGGCCGGAACACCGGTACTCACCGATCTCGGTTTCCTCCAGGTGGCCGATTACGGCATCGCAACCCTTCTCGACGCCACCCAGTTCATGATCCCCGAACGGATCGAAACCAACGATACCCGACTCCTCGACGCGGTTCTCCGCAACGGCAAATTATGGACCATCCACCATGTGGATGGCTCGATGAATGCCGGCCAGGCGGAGGTCTCCTGGTACGAATTGGAACCCCGGCAGGCCGACGCCAACGGAACCGCCGGCCCCTTGCGCCAGGGAAGGATCGGGGATATCGAACAGCATTTCTTCTATCCCTCCATTGGAGTGAATGCATTCGAATGCCTGGGGTTTGGATTCACCGGTTCCAGTCCATTGATCTTCGCGACCGGCTACTTCGCCTTCCGGAAGGCAAGCGACCCGCCGGGCGGGTTTCACGGCCCGGAGTTTCTCAAGATTGGCAACGACCCCTACTTCAAGGATTTCGGCAAGGGAAGGAACCGGTGGGGAGATTACAGCGCCACGGTGGTCGATCCGGCAGACGACCGGACCTTCTGGACGCTACAGGAGTATGCGGAACAGGATGTGGGAAACGGCCCGAATGACGACCGCTGGGGGACCTGGTGGGGCGGATTCACCTGCGGCTGCTCGACCGATGCCGATTGCGATGACGGCATCGCCTGCAACGGCCAGGAGAGTTGCAACCTCAATACTCTTCTCTGCCAGACCGGCCCGCCGGCATTCTGCGGGGACGGTTCTTGCCAGGAGGTCGACGGCCTGCGACTGAACCCCGCTGGAACCCTCGGTCTGGAAGTTTCGCTGGACTGGGCCATCGAACCGGAGTTGCAGTCCTTCAACCTGTACCGGAGCACGACGCCGGATCTCGGCGACCTCTCCTGTATCGCCCAGGAGATCTTCCGCCCCCCCTTACTCGACAGTGAAACGCTCTTTCCTGGCGACTTCAGGGCCTATCTGGTGACCGGAACCGATCTTTGCGGAAACGAGACCACCCTGGGGTTCTCCCTTCCCGCCGGAGAACGCCAGGCGCCGTTCCCGTGCAACTGAGTCCTGCTGGAATAGACCGGCAAATCTCGCTGTTTCCAGAAAGGTAGGATGAAAGAGGCTATCGATCGCCGGGCCCTTCCCGAAAGGGGGAAATACCAGGAGCTGAAAGTCTGCGCCGATGGTTCGGAAAGGGCCCATCAGCCATTCTCGGGATGGTCCGAGCTGTGGATCTTCACCGGAACGCGCTGCAACCTGACCTGTGCCGGATGCTATACCGAATCGAGTCCAAAGAACGATTCCTTCCGATTCCTGACCCGGGAACAGGCCGAAAAGATCCTCCTCGAGGCCCGGGATCTCGGGATTCCCCGTATCAATTTCACCGGGGGGGAACCATTCTACAATCCGGAATTTCCCGCCATCCTGGAACGCACCCTGGCCCTCGGATTCGAATGCCTCGTCCTGACCAATCTGACCAGACCGTTCGAATCCAAGGGAAGGGATCTGGCGCATCAACGGATACGCGCCGGATACCCCCTCTATTTTCGCGCCAGCCTGGACCACCCCGATCCGATCATCCACGAACAGGGGGAACTCGGGCCGGCCAAGATCCGGGACTATCCGGTCGCCGGATCACCCCCCCAGGGCCGGAAATTCTGGTTTTTCAGCGGGTTCAATCGGGGACCGGGCAGCTTCCGGAAAACCGTACGGAATCTGGGAGAACTGTTTCACATGGGCGGCCGGATCTCCGTTGCCGGACGGGGACCCCAGGGGGTCGGGGGCGATCTTTTCCAGGCATACCTAGCCGAAACCGAACCGAAATTCCGGGAACTATTCCGGGAAAACCGCCTTCCCGCCGACCTTCCCCTGAAGATTTTCCCGGATATCGGCGGGCGTTCCGAACGGGATGTCCCCGAAATCACCCAGCATCGGTGCAGAACCTTGATTTCTCCGGGCACCTTCGACGGGCTGATGTGCAACCAGGTCCGCATGGTCGCGGTCCCCGCGGTCTGGAACGGCCGGGAAAACCATACCCCCAGGGTCTATCCCTGCACCATCGTTCCCGACAACCCGGCGATGGTTCTCGGCACCAGCCTCCAGGAAGCGGCCGAACGGGAAACCTACCTTGCCGATCCCCGTTGCTACCGTTTCTGCATCGCCGGCGGCGCCTCTTGCAGCAAGGATTGATCCACCTCCCCTGGTTTGCGGAACTGTTCACACCATGGTATTTTTAAGACGCCTCTGCGTTCCTGCCTGGGAGCGATCAGGAAAGGAAACTTGTGATGGATCCCGCGCGGCTGAAACCGGGAATCACCCAGGATCGAATCACCGGCGGCAATGAAGCCGACCAGGCAAACCCAGCCGTCGACCGGGTCATTCGCGGCCGCGCCCTGATCTTCTGGGATCCCGAACGGCCGGGGGAAAAACAGAACGCCATCGACACCGATCAGATCACCCCCTCCAATGATTGTGTTTCGGAGAGTCTGGACCACCTGGAGAAAAGATGGAAAGAAGGGGCCTTCCGGTACCTGATGCCCGATTTCAGGAAACGGGTTCAGGCGGGGGAGAATTTCCTGATCGCCGGAGACCGTTTCGGTATCGGTTCCTCACGTGAAATGTCGCCCGCCGGGCTCAAGGGAGTGGCGGAGGAGGCCGGCCTCCAGCTGGTCATCCTTTGCGGCGCGAACCTCGGAGACATCTTTCGAAGAAACGCCCTGAATCTCGGCCTGCACGTCCTCGAGGTTCCAGAGGCGGTAGCCGACGCCGGGGACGGGGACCACTTTGTCTTCGATCCGGTCACACGAACGGTCCGCAACGAGACCAAGGGAAGGAGCTACGAGCCGGTCGCCCTGACGGAAAAGGAAGAAGCGATCCGGCGGCATGGAGGAATCTTCCGGATCGGAAGGCGGGAATTTCCTGAATCGATCCGGTTCCGGCCACGGGTGGAGTTCCCCGATCCCTCCACCGCGCGGGCGATGACCGCCACTGAACAGATCATCTGGGCCCACCGGGTGGATCGAACGGCGGAGGTGCGGCCCGGGAATACACTGCGGGTCTGGGCGGACCTCCTGCCGGCATCTGATGGAACCGCTCCCTTCGCCATCCATACCTTCAATCGCATCACCGGGGGGGACACAATCTATCCGCGGCAGGCGGCCATCGTTTCGGATCATTTCGTTTTCACCGGCAAGGAATCCGACCGCAAGCAGACCTCGATCAGCCGGGAATTCGCCCAACTCAACGACATTCGGCCGCCCTTCTACGCCCCCCCGGGTGCCGGCATCTTCCATCTGTACCTCCCCGAACAAGGTCTGGTCCTCCCCGGTGCATTCATTCCGGGCGCCGACTCCCACAGCCGGGCGTACGGCGCCTACGGAGCGGTCGGCATCGGAGTCGGAAGTACTACCCTCGGGTTCGGATGGTCCACCGGCTACGTCTATTTCACCCTCGCCCCGCAACGGCGTGTCATCTTCACCGGCCAGCTGCAGGCGTGGGTCACGGGAAAAGACATCGTCCTGGAACTGATCCGCCGGTGGGGGCCGGAACAATCGGGCCGCATGTCCGTCGAATTCACCGACGCGAACCTGCAACTGCCGATCCATTACCGGAACACCATCGCCAACATGATGGCCGAGGGTGAGGCGCAAAACGGCATCTTTCCGCCCGACGAGATCACGCTTCGCTGGTTTCGTGAAAACCGCTTCCCCCTGCCCTATCCCTCTGTCCAGCCGGGCCCCCGGGCCAGATTCGCCATGGAGGAAACGATCGACCTCTGCGGTATCTCCTCCATGGTCGCCAAACCGTTCAGCCCGGCCAACGCCCATCGGTCCGAACAGGTTGCGGCGGAGCGGATCGAATTCAACAAGGCGATGATCGGCTCCTGTACCAACGGCAGCTATCCCGATCTCCTGGGGGCCGCCCTGGTCCTCCGCGCGGCCCGGGAACATGGCCGTGACCGCGTGGTGCCAGGGGTCGATTTCATCATTTTTCCGGGAAGCGGCGCCGTCAAGGAACGGATCGAGAAACCGGAGCCTAGGCTCCAAGGCGAATCGATCGCCGGAGTCTTCCGCGGCGCCGGCGGGAAGATCCGGGATTCCTGGTGCGGTCCCTGTTTCGGCCAGGGACCTGACGCCCTCGGGAAGGGAGAACGGGCGATCACGAGTTTCAACCGCAACTGGCAGAATCGTATGGGAATCGGCGGCGAGGGTTTTCTTGCCAGCCCTCCGGTCGTGGCCGCCTCCGCCTTGCTCGGCTACATCGCCCCCCCCTCCGAGCTGGGCCTGGCCTGGGATCCCGACCGGTTCGGGATCTGAAACATCGCGGAGAGAATGGCGTTGACGAATGGCAAACAGAAGATTCTTCTCGCCTTGCGGGTGAACGGCGAGGTGCGGGAATTCGCGTGTTATCCCAACCGGACTCTTCTCGAAGTTCTCCGCGAAGATCTCGGACTCACCGGAACCAAGCATGGGTGCGAGTTGGGTGAGTGCGGGACCTGCACCATCCTGATCGACAACCAGCCGATCCTCTCCTGCCTCATCCTGGCTCTCGAATGCGAGGGGCGGGAGATCGTGACCGTGGAAGGTCTGTCGCCAGGCCCCGGCCTGCATCCCCTGCAGGAGGCGTTCGGCGAACTGGGCGCCGCCCAGTGCGGTTACTGCACCCCGGGAATCCTGTGCACCGCGAAGGCGCTCCTGGATCGGAACCGCCGGCCGTCCCGCGCGGAGATCCGGGCGGCCCTGGCCGGCAACCTCTGCCGGTGCACCGGGTATATCAAGATATTCGAGGCGGTGGAACTGGCGGCCGAACGCATGGAGAGGCCCTCGGAATGAGCCAAAAACCGTACCGCATCGTCGGGCATTCCCTTGCCAAGGTTGACGGTCCGGCGAAATGCACCGGCCAAACCAAATTCGCCGACGATCTCTTCCTGCCGGGTATGGTGCACGCCAAGCTGCACCGGGCCCCCCTTCCCCACGCCCGGATCGTCCGGGTCGATACCTCGGAAGCGGAAAAGATGCCCGGAGTGGTTGCCGTCCTCACGGGGAAGGAGCTTCCCATACCTTTCGGCATCCTTCCGGTCAGCCAGGACGAACATGCCCTGTGCCTTGACAGGATCCGCTTTGTCGGCGATCCGGTGGCCGCCGTTGCCGCCCTGGAGGAGGATATCGCCTTCGCGGCGATGAACCGGATCCGGGTGGAATACGAGCCATTGAAGGCGGTGATGTCGATCCAGGCGGCCCTGGACAATCCGGAACCACGAATTCATGACTACGGCGAGGAAGGGAACATCCACAAGAAGGTGGCGTTGGAGTTCGGGGACGTCCGGCACGGCTTTGCCGGGGCCGACGAGATCTTCGTCGATACCTTTTATTACGAGGGAAGCACCCACCTGGCCCTGGAGCAGCACGCCGTTGTCGCGGCCCCCGAACCGGACGGGCGGCTCACGGTCTGGTCCAGCACCCAGACCCCGCATTACGTGCACCGGGCCCTGGCCAAGGTCCTCGAACTTCCCCCGGCCTACATCCGTGTCATTGCCACTCCCGTTGGCGGCGGATTCGGCGGCAAGAGCGATCCCTTCCAGCACGAGATCGTCGCCGCCAAGCTGGCCCTGAAGATCGGCCGGCCCGTGAAGATCTGCCTCACCCGGGAAGAGGTCTTCTATTGCCACAGGGGCCGGCACCCGGTTCTCATGTCGGTGAAAACGGGGGTGAAGAAAGATGGCAGTATCACCGCCATGCATTTCCGCTCGGTTCTCGACGGCGGGGGATATGGCAGCTACGGCGTGGCCAGCACCTATTACACCGGCGCCCTGCAGACTGTCACCTACCGCATTCCCCATTACAAATTCGATGGAGTCCGGGTGTTCACGAACAAACCGCCCTGTGGACCGAAACGGGGCCATGGGACTCCGCAGCCGCGATTCGCCCTCGAGGTGCATCTCGATAAGATCGCCGGCCATCTTGGGCTCGATCCGGCCGAGATGAGAAGATCCCAACTGGTTCCACCCAATTCGATCACGGCGAATCATCTCCGCATCGGCAGCATGGGGCTGGGCACCTGCATAGACAAGGTGGTGGGCGGATCGGGCTGGAAAAAGAAGTTTCGCCGTCTCCCCCGCGGCCGGGGGGTCGGGATCGCATGCAGTTCCTACATCAGCGGCGCCGGCCTGCCGATCTACTGGAACCGGATGCCGCACACGGGGGTTCAGATCAAGCTCGACCGGGGGGGCGGAATCTGCGTGTTCTGCGGCCAGATCGACATCGGCCAGGGCTCCGACTCCGTTCTCGCTCAGATGGTGGCGGAGATCCTCGGAGTCGACCCGCTCACCATCCGGCTGGTCACGGGGGACACCGATCTCACTCCCGTCGACCTGGGGAGCTATTCCAGCCGGGTGACCCTGATGATGGGGAATGCGGCCATCCAGGCGGCCGAACGGGCCCGGGATCTTGTCGCCAGGGCGGTTGCCAAACAGTGGAAACTCTCCCCTTCCCGGATCGTCTTCGCCGCCGGCCGGGTGTTTGACACCGAGAATCCGGACCAGGGAATGAGTTTCGCCGAATCGGTGCAGGCGGCCGAGGCGGAATTCGGCACGATCGGCACGGTCGGCTCGTATACCCCTCCTCCCTCTCCAGGAAAATACCGGGGAGCGGGTGTGGGTCCTTCCCCCGCCTACAGCTACTCGGCCGCCATCGCGCAGGTCGAGGTCGATCCGGACACCGGGTGGACCCAGGTGGAAAGGATCTGGATCGCCCATGATTGCGGCAAGTGCATCAATCCGATGCTGGTGACCGGGCAGGTGGAGGGATCGGTGTACATGGGACTCGGTGAGGCCTTGATGGAGGAACAGGTGTTCCGGGCCAACCGGAACGGTGTGCACAAGATCCCCTCCATGCTGGATTATAAAAGTCCCACCACCGAGGATATGTGCGAGGTGACCACCTACCTGATCGAGGATCCCGATCCCAACGGCCCATTCGGGGCCAAGGAGGCCGGCCAGGGTCCGCTGTTACCGATAGCCCCAGCCATCGCCAACGCCGTCTTCGATGCGGTGGGGGTCAGGATCGACGAGATCCCGATCACACCGGAGAAGATCCTCAGGGCGTTGCGGAGCCCCG
The DNA here is from genome assembly GCA_027296665.1 of Acidobacteriota bacterium. Lineage (GTDB taxonomy): Bacteria > Acidobacteriota > Polarisedimenticolia > JAPUIV01 > JAPUIV01 > JAPUIV01. The sequence goes on from JAPUIV010000200.1 coordinate 21,765, forward strand.
ATCGCCGCTGCGGCCCTGCCAGTTATCCCCGGATACCGATGCCCGAACCGATCCGGGTCCCGCTCCCCGGCACTGAGGCCTGAGATGATGCGCTTGCCGAAGTTCGTCTATCACGCCCCCACATCGGTTGACGAGGCAGGCCGGATCCTGGCGGGAGAAGGAACCGCCGCGCGCGTGGTTGCCGGTGGAACCGATCTCTACCCCAACATGAAACGGGGACACCAGCTCCCCCCCGTCCTCGTCTCCCTCCGCCGCATCCCGAAAATTACCGGGATCTCCGGAACCCCCGAAACCGGTCTCCGGATTGGAGCCTGCACCAGCCTCACCCAACTCGGTTCCCATCCCGCGGTGAAATCCGGGTACGCCGCCCTGGCGTCCGCCGTCCTCTCCATCTCCACTCCGATACTCAGGAACATGGGGACGATCGGCGGCAATCTATGTCTCGACACGCGCTGTAATTACTACAACCAGAACTATGAATGGCGCAGGGCGATCCATTTCTGCATGAAATGCGATGGTTCGATCTGCTGGGTGGCGCCTTCCAGCAAGACCTGCCTCGCGATCAACTCCAGCGACACCGCGCCCCTGCTGGCCGCCCTGGGGGGACGCGCCCGCCTGATCTCTACCCGGGGAGAACGAGAACTGGCGATCAAGGATCTGTACAACCTGGACGGGATCGATTATCTGAACAAGCGCCCGGATGAGATCTTGACCGAGATCCTCCTGCCCCCGGCGGGCGGGTGGATCGCCTCCTACCGCAAGCTGCGCCGCAGGGGATCGTTCGACTTCCCCGTCCTGGGGGTGGCTGCCGTGTTGTGGAAGGAACCGGACGGGCGGATCCGGGACGCCAAGATCTATCTGAACGCCGTGGCCTCGGCCCCCCTGGAGGCGAAGGAGGCGGAAACCTGCCTGGTGGGCCGAAAGCTGGACACCGAGACCATACGGGAGGCGGCCCGGCTTGCCGCTGAAATGGCGAAACCGGTGGACAACGCCGACTTCGGCATAGCCTGGAGAAAACGAATGGCCCGGGTCTTCACCGAACGTGCCCTGAACGATCTCAAGGAATGAAGACTACTCCCTTGATCCTGGCGGCGGGAGAATCGAGCCGGATGGGCACTCCCAAGGCCCTTCTCGACTTCGACGGCACCTCCTGCCTGGAACTGATCCTGAGGAGTTGCGCCCGATCGAAGGCCGCTTCCCCTCTCGTGGTTCTCGGTTTCGCGGCGGCGGAGGTCCGGTCGATTCTTCCTGCCGATATCCGTTCCGTGGAAAACCCAGATTTCCTCCTGGGTCAGACCTCTTCCCTGCAGTTGGGCCTGCGGCGCCTGCCTGCCGACTCCGGCAATTTTCTTCTCTTTCCCATCGATTTCCCCCTGGTCCGGAGGGAGACGATCGATATTCTGTTGGCCACCCCGGGAGAGATCGTCATCCCCACACATGGCGGGAAACGGGGCCACCCCGCCAGATTCGGGGGTTCCCTGGTTGCAGAGTTCCTCCGCCTGCGGCCGGACGAACCGGCCCACCAAGTGGTGCGGAGGGACCCTTCGCGGGTGGTGGAGATCCCCGTGGAAGACTCCGAAGTTGTTCAAAGGATGAACCGGCCGGAGGAATACCGGGCATGCCTGGAACGGTTCCGGAGCCTGCGCCCGGACCCGCCGGGGAAAGACTGACCATGTGCGGCAGGTTCACTCTCAGTTCTCCCCCCTCGGTCCTGGCCCGCCTGTTCCTCCTCGATGAGACACCCAAGCTGTCGCCGCGATTCAACATCGCGCCCACACAGGCGGTGGCGGTCATCCGATGGTCCGAGGAGACCCGGAGCCGGCGCCTCGCAATGCACCAATGGGGGTTGATCCCCTCCTGGGCGAAAGACCCCGCCGTCGGAGCGAAGATGATCAATGCCCGATCGGAGACAGTCGCCGAACGGCCCGCGTTTCGTTCCGCCTTCCGCCGGCGGCGCTGTCTGGTCCCCGCCGACGGTTTCTATGAATGGGTGCGCGCCGGGAACCGAAAGCAGCCTTACCATATCCGGATGCGGGACGGCCGGCCCTTCGCATTTGCCGGAATCTGGGAACGCTGGAAGGGGGCCGGAGATTCCACCCTCCACACCTGCGCTCTTCTCACCACCGTCCCCAACGAACTCCTCAAACCCTTGCACCACAGGATGCCGGTGATCCTCCCGGAACAGGTCCACGCGCAATGGCTGGATCCGGCGAACCAGGATGGGGCGGCGCTCCGGAATCTCCTCCAGCCCTACCCGGCTGCCGGCATGATTGCCTATCCGGTCGATCGCCGGGTGAACAACCCCGGGATTGACGGCAAGGAAAATATCGATCCGCTGGATCAGACCGACCCGGCCCCGTGAAAGCCTGTTGACAGGCATGCCTCCACTTATTAATATCCGTCTCGCCATGAAACATGGAGACCGTTTCTTGCGGCTGGTCGAGTCGGCCAGGAAATCGATCCGGGAGTGCTCCGTGGTCGATGTGAAGGCCCGGTTCGACCGGAAGGATCTGTTCCATTTCCTCGATGTGCGGGAGGAAAGCGAATTCAGCCGTGGACACGCCGCCGGCGCGCGCCATCTCGGCAGGGGAATCCTGGAACGGGACATCGAACAGATGATACCCGACAAGGAAGCCGAGATCATTCTGTACTGCGGCGGCGGGTTTCGATCGGCCCTGGCGGCCCAGAGCCTCGGAAAAATGGGGTACCGGCGCGTGCTCTCCATGGCGGGGGGAATCCGGGCCTGGCGGGAAGCGGGCTTGCCTCTGGAGAAATGAAAGGGGAATACCCCCTTGTCACACCCCCTCGCCTTCGGGTATGCTACCCAACCGGCAACAATGAAAGGGAACCAGCCGTGCCCGGGAGGACGGCGACCTTCTCCATTATTAACTTTGTGAGGTGAAAAAGAATGACCTACATTGTTACCAGGCTCTGTCGTGAGAAAACAGATACTTCCTGCGTGACCGTCTGTCCCGTGGACTGTTTTTACGTTCCCAAGGAAGTGAGCGACAAGCTTCCCAACCAGTTGTACATATCGGCGGCCGAGTGTATCGATTGCGGCGCATGCGAACCTGAATGTCCCTGGGAGGCCATCTTCGAGGGGGATGCCGTCCCCGATCTCTTCAAGGAAGAGGACTATCCCTTGAATCTCCTGAGCGATGACGACCGGGACAGTTTTGAAACCGCTACCAACTCGGAAAAACCCCGGCCCAGCACCGATGAGATCGCCGCAAACAAGAAAACCTGGGGCATGTAGCCCCTCTTCCGAGCCTACCCCTCCCAGAATTCCGGCCCGCCGCGCCGGACGGAAAAGATCTCCTGCAGGAAAATGCTGATCGACTCCCATTGCCACCTCCACGATTCGCGGTTCGATCCCGACAGGCCGGAGGTGATCCAGAGGGCCAGGGAATCCGGCGTCGTACGGATGGTGACCGTGGGAACCGATCTGGAAACCAGCCGCCGGGCGATCGGTCTGGCCCGGGAATATGATTTTCTTCACCCCACCGTCGGTGTCCATCCCCACGAAGTGAAACATCTGCGAAGGGAAGAGTATCCGCAATTGGAAGAAATGGCGCGGTCTCCCGGCGTGGTCGGATTCGGCGAGATCGGTCTTGACTATCATTACATGCATTCCCCCGCCGAAGACCAGAGGGTGCATTTCCGCGCGCAGATCCGTCTTGCCGTAAGGCTGGGCCTTCCTCTCATCCTCCACGTACGCGAGGCGTTTCCGGACGCCCTTCGCATCCTCAGGGAAGAGGAAGTAGGTGTACCCGGCGGTGTCCTTCATTGTTTTTCAGGAGACCTCGCGACCGCTACGGAAGCGATCGAGATGGGGTTGCATATCTCCTTTTCGGGAATCCTCACCTTTCCGAATGCGGACGATCTCAGGGAGGTTGCCCGCTTGGTTCCGGCCGACCGGATCCTGCTGGAAACCGATTCACCCTATCTCGCCCCGGTTCCGGTCCGGGGAAAGAGGAACGAACCGGCCCATGTCAGTCATGTGGCGGAGGCGCTGGCCCGGATCCGAAATCTTGGGGAAGAGGAGGTCCGGAAACTCACCGGAACGAACACGCGCAAACTGTTTCCTGGTCTCGATGAAGGATCAACCGTCGAGAAGGCCGGGAATTCTCAAGGAGGTTCCAGATGTACATAGCGATGAACCGGTTCCCGATTGCCGCGGGAAAAGAAGAGACATTCGAAAAAACCTGGAAAGATCGGGAAAGGTTCCTTCAGAAGGTGGACGGGTTTCGATCCTTCCAGCTTCTCCGCGGGCCGGAAAAAGAGGGAAGGCGGGTTTTCATTTCCCACTCCACCTGGGAGACCGAAGCCGCCTTCCTGGCCTGGACCGAGTCGGCCGCCTTCCGGAGCGCTCACGCCGATGCGCGGACACCGGCGGGAGTGGTCCTGGGACCACCCCAGTTCGAGGGATTCGAGGTCATCCTCACTGACTGAGGAGAACAAGGGAGGTTCCTGTATGCCCAGAAAAACCGTCCTTCATGCCCTGCAGAAATCGGCGGGCGCGGCCTTCCAGGAACATCAAGGATGGGAGGTGGCGGAAACGTTCACCGATCCCCTGGAAGAGGTCCGGTCGGTCCGGAACCAGGCGGCCATCTTTGACCTTTCCCACCGAGGCGCACTTCACGTCAGCGGTTCCGATCGGATCCGGTTTCTGCAGGGGATGGTCACCAATGATGTCGAGGCGTTGGCACCGGGACAGGGATGCCATGCGGCATTGCTCACCCCGAAGGGCAAGGTCCTGGCCGATTTCTGGATCTATCGCCAATCGGAAGGAGTCCGGATCGAGGTCGAGGTCGGTCTTCTGACCCAACTCAAGGAGATCCTGGAAAAACATATCATCGCGGATGATGTCCGGCTCGAAGATCGCACCGGCAGCTTCGCCACCCTGTCGATTCAGGGCCCCGACTCAGCCCGCATCGTGCGCCAGATGATCCCGGGGGAGCTTCCCACGGAACTCCTGCAGAGCAGGGAACGGGGAGAAGGCGATGGCCGGACCCTCATCACCCGCCGATCGGAATACACCGCGGAGGAAGGGTTCGAAATCCGCCTACCCTCCTCTGCCGCGGGGGAACTCTGGGATCGATTTCTGGGAACGGGGATCCGGCCGGCAGGAATGGCCGCAATGGAGATCCTCAGGATCGAATCAGGTGTGCCGAGGGCGGGAATCGATATGGACGAATCGACCCTGGCCCTGGAGGCTTCCCTGAACGACGCCATCAGTCACACCAAGGGTTGTTACATAGGGCAGGAGTTCGTTGCGCGCATCCGCGATCGCGGCCAGGTCCGGCGGCGATTCACCGGGTTCCGGCTCCAGGGCCCTTTCATTCCTTCGGCGGGAGATCCCGTGCTCCGGGAGGAAACCGCGGTCGGCATCGTCACCAGCGCGGCATTCTCCCCGACCCTGAATTCTTCCATCGCTCTCGGTTATCTCCGCCGGGAACTGGTACAGGAGGGAGAACGGATCGTGATCCGGTCCGGAGGAGAAACCCACCCAGCCGTTGTCACCTCCCTTCCCTTCATTCATCGACACGGTCCCTCCCCGCGGGAGGGGAAAGACTGAAAAAGGATCGAATTCCCACCTTGGAATCGAGGCCTCTTCTTATCTATGACGGCGATTGCGGATTCTGCCGGCGGTGGATCGCCCGCTGGAAGAAGCAGACCGGCTCCCGGGTAACCTACGCGCCATTTCAGGAGGTCGCCGGCCGGTTCCCGGAAATCGGCCGGGAACAATTCGAGACCGGGGTGGTGCTTCTGGAGCCGGGAGGAACGATCTATTCCGGTGCCGAGGCGGTGTTCCGGATCCTTTCGGCCGCCGGCCGCCGCTCTCCCCTCCTCTGGCTCTATCAAAACGCGCCCGGCGGGGCCGCGGTGGCCGAATGGATCTACCGTTTCGTGGCCAGACGAAGGATCCGGTTCTCCCGGTGGATCTCGATCCTGTCCGGACCGGACCTGGAACCGCCTACCTTCTTCCGGGCCCGGGTCTGGTTTTTCCGGCTCCTGGGTCTGGTCTATTTTCTCGCCTTCGCCTCGCTTGGAGTCCAGATCCTCGGGCTCATCGGCGAGAACGGGATCCTGCCGGCGCAGACCTTTCTCGACCAGGTCGGAGCGCGCTTCGGCCCCCGGGCCTACCATCTCGTACCGACCCTGTTCTGGTGGGGGGCCAGCGATTTTCAACTCAAGCTGGTGTGCGGTGCCGGAATGTTTCTCTCCCTGATGCTGATTTCCGGTACCGCTCCCCTTCCGGTCCTGGGAATTCTTTGGGCCCTCTATCTCTCCCTGGTGAACGTCGGACGGTGGTTCCTCCGGTTTCAATGGGACAACCTCCTTCTGGAAATGGGATTCCTGGCCATCCTCATGGCGCCGTTCGGTTTCCATCCCGCCCGCGCCTGGCGGCGGCCTCTCTCCGCCATGGCGCTCTGGTTGCCCCGGTGGCTCCTGTTCCGGATCATGTTCCAGTCCGGAGTGGTGAAACTCACGAGTGGCGATCCCAGCTGGCGCGGCCTCACCGCGCTGCGGTATCACTTCGAAACCCAACCTCTCCCGACGTCGATTGCCTGGTATGCCCATAACTTTCCCGGCTGGGCCTTGACCTCCATGGTGGCGCTCACCTTTTTCATCGAACTCGCCGTCCCGTTCTTCCTGTTCGGGCCGCGACGGCTGCGGCAATGGGCCTGCGCCATCCTGATCCTGTTTCAGGGCGCCATCATCGTCACCGGGAACTACGGTTTCTTCAATCTCCTGGCCATCGCACTCTGTCTTCTCCTGGTGGACGATCGGTGGTGGCTGCGATGGTCTCCGGATCGGCTGGTTCGCCATTCTTCCCCGATACCGGGACCGGCACGGGAACCGGCGGGGAAACGCTGGGCGACGATCACCCTCGCAATTCTCATACTGGCGGTGAGCATTCCCCAGACCTGGCAGACTTTCGATCGGCAGGCGATCACACCGGCACCGATCCAGACGGTTCTTCGATGGATCTCCCCTTTCCGATCGGTCAACCGGTACGGATTGTTCGCCGTGATGACCACTGCGCGACCGGAGATCCAGGTGGAGGGGAGCAATACTGGAACCGAGTGGACCGCGTACTCTTTCCGCTGGAAACCCGGAGATCCGGGACACCGGCCCCGGTTCGTGGCGCCGCACATGCCGAGACTCGACTGGCAGATGTGGTTCGCCGCCCTGGGATCCTATCGGCGCCAGCCATGGTTTTTGCCATTCGAACGGCGCCTTCTGCAAGGATCTCCCGAGGTGCTCAGCCTGTTGCGGGAAAACCCGTTTCCCGACGCCCCTCCCCGTTACATCCGGGCCGTCCTGTACCGGTACCGGTTCACCGGCCCGGCAACCCGCAGGGCCTCGGGGAACTGGTGGCGGCGGGAACGGGTTTCAGTTTATACTCCTGCCATATCTCTCGGAATGGAGGGTGCGGTTCCCCGGGCCCGCCTTCCAGCCCCGGATGGAGAATAAATGGGTTCTGTTAATGAGTTCCTGGCCCCATGGATCGGGTTGTTGTTTCTTTTCTTCCCCTTACTTGCCTCCTTTAGGGAACCATCGGTTGCGGGGATCCCCGCCCCCCCCGGCGCAGAACCCTATCCACAGGCACTGCGCCGGCGCCTGGAGAAAAGGCTCGCCGCGCTAGGGCCGGATTATCAACCCCGCACCCATCACCTCCAATCCGACGGCTCCCCTGCATTCACCAACCGCCTTCTCCTCGAGCCCAGTCCCTACCTTCTCCAGCACGCCCACAATCCGGTGAACTGGTTTCCATGGGGAGACGAGGCCTTTACCACCGCGGCCGCCCAGGGGAAACCGGTTCTGCTCAGCATCGGCTATTCCACTTGCCACTGGTGCCACGTGATGGAGGAGGAATCGTTCGAGGATCTGGAGATCGCCCGGTACATGAACGAGAACTATGTGGCCATAAAGGTGGACCGGGAGGTCCGCCCCGATCTGGACGGAATCTACATGGCCTCGGTGCAGGCTTTGACCGGCAGGGGAGGCTGGCCGATGACCGTCTGGCTCACCCCGGAACGCCAACCATTTTTCGGCGGCACGTACTTCCCCGCCCGGGACGGCGATCGGGGAGCAGCGAAGGGGTTCCTCACTCTTCTGAAAGATTTGAAGGGTTATTACGATGCCAACCCCGGCAAGATCTCCGAACTGACCGAACATCTGACCGGCGCGGTCCGGAAAAACCTGCAGGCGGAAGAGAAAGGTAATCTTCCGGAAATACAGGTGCTGGACCGGGCCGTCGATCTGTACCTGCAACTCCATGACGGGGTGAACGGCGGACTCCAGGGCGCCCCGAAATTCCCCAGCAGCCTGCCGATCGGTCTCCTGCTGCGAAACCACCGCCGGACCGGCAATCCCGAGTCGATCCGGGCCGCCGAACTGACCCTGGAGAAGATGGCAGGCGGCGGGATGTACGACCAGGTGGGGGGAGGATTCCACCGCTATTCGACCGACTCCCGCTGGCTGGTGCCCCACTTCGAGAAGATGCTATACGACAATGCCCTTCTGGTCCCCCTGTACCTGGAAGGCTTCCAACTGCCCGGCCGGCCGGACTTCGCCCGCGTCGCCGGCGAGATCCTGGACTACGTGTTGCGGGAAATGACCTCGCCCGAGGGCGCGTTCTACTCGGCCACCGATGCCGAC
>JAPUIV010000201.1 GCA_027296665.1 Acidobacteriota bacterium
ATCGTCATGCTATTGACGGCCCGCGCCTGGAAAAAGGCCGCCCCGGTCGCCATCGAGGTGACCAATCCGCAGTCTATCCAGCCCGCCTCGACCCAGACCAGGCCGGAGCTCCTGCCGGGAGCCGGACAACTCCCCAGGCTCAATGACATGAGACGGAGCACCGGGATCCATACCCGGGAGATCGAGGAACTCCAGGATCAAATCGACGAGTAGGATCTTTCCCTCCCGTGTCCGTTGGGATAGGATCGCGGTGATGGAGAGATCGATCCGGACCGGCATCTGTTTCGGGTTCACCTCGGGGGTGATCACCACTCTTGGGCTCATGGTGGGGCTCCATGCCGGCACCCATTCCGTTCCCGTGGTGCTCGGTGGAATCCTGACCATCGCCATCGCCGACGCGATGTCGGACGCCCTCGGGATCCACATCTCGGAAGAATCGTCCAATGCCAGCACCCACCAACAGGTCTGGAAGACGACGATCTCGACCTTCCTGTCCAAGTTCTTCATGGCCATGACCTTCGTGTTGCCGGTCCTCCTGTTCCCGCTCTTGACCGCCATCTGGGTCAGTGTGTTCTGGGGGTTGACGGTGGTCGGCCTTTTGAGCTACTACATCGCCCGCTCGCAAGGCACGCGGCCCCTGGCAGTGATCTCCGAGCACCTGGGGATCGCCCTCCTGGTTCTGATCATCACCCATTACGTCGGCGTCGGAGTTGCCAACCTGTTCCGGTAGATCGATCGGGAAGGGAATTGGGGTGGGGGCCGGTCAGGAAACCTTCCGGGCGATCCCGAGAACCTGGAACGCCCACAACATCCGGCAGATATCAAAATCCTTCATTTGAGACGCGAGGCAAAGCTCTCTCAGTGTCCGGGGCTTGTCGAGGATCGAGAGAAGAGTCCATTCTTCCAGGTTCAGGGTCACCTCTTTCATGATGTCCCGGATCCGGTCGGTGTTCTGAAAGGTGGTGTCGAGGTCCCCGACCGCCTGCCAGATTCGTGACCAGCTCTGGATCCGGCGGATCCCCTCGAGAATGATGTCACCGGTGCCGATCCGGAGAGTGATCACTTCCGAGGTCGGCAAGGGGCCCATCTGGAACTGGTATTTCCCCTTGACGAAGCGAAAGATGCTCAGGAGGATCTCCTTGACCTGTTCCGACACGCCTTCCACCAGGTCCTCGGCGCGAATGCACTTGAACTCCACCAGAACGGTGCCGAGCCGTTTGCCGGTGCGGAACGAGATCTCCCCCGCCTTGGCCAGGGTCTCGATGGTCAGAAGCCCCTTGCGCAGAAACAGCGCGCCGAGGCGGTTGTCCGGATCGCTGGATGCGGCGAAGATGGCCCGGCCCTTTTCGAAGAAGATCTTTTTCTCCGAATCCTGGTCCCTAACGAGGAACACCCCGGTCTCACCCGTCTGGCTGATCATCTGGATGAGCCGGGGAATGGTCTGACTGGTGATGCCCCCGGTCAATTCCAGCTGTTCCACTGCCTGTTCCACTGCCTGAACCATGACACCTCCGGCCAACATGAATCCAATTTATGACGGGCCGTCTGCTTGTCAAGAAAGGGGGGACGCTACCGCTCCACCCGGCGAAGGGAAGCTACGACAACGGCCAGCAGGCTCAATCCGAGCCACAGGAAGGCGGCCGGAAGCCATTTGGGAGTCGAACCATCCCCGAGGATCTCCGCGGCGATCGGCAAGGCGATGGCCCGCAGGCACCCGACAGGCCCGATCCAGACGGCATGCATCGCCTGCGCCAGCGGCGCGGCCCCGCTGAAGGCGGAAATCCCCCAGAGGGTGAGCCCGGCGATGGGAGTGCCCAGGATCCAGAGGGCGGGGTGATCGCTCCGCAGGGCGGGAATGGAACAGAGAAGGTACACGGTGAACGGACCGGTCAGATAGGTCACGAAAATCCAGAATGCAGGCATCCCGGTCCCGGCCGGAGTCTCCCCGAACAGTTGCAGAAGGATGGTGATACCGATCATGGGGAGGAGGAAAAGTCCAAGCCAGGCGCCTCCCGCCAGGATCCGTAACAGATCGTGGATCCTGCGGTCGACCGGCAATGCCCAGTGGTAGGCCCGCCGTGCCGGTTCCTCCGAATACCAGACCGACAGGGCCCAGAGGGAGGAGGCGATCAGGAACAGGGGATAGAGTCCGGCGAGACCGGACACCCGCACCTGGTAGGAGGGGAGATCAAAGGATACCTGGCAGGATCGGGTCAGCAGGAGTAAACCGCCGATGACGACAAAGAACAACATGCCGCGGCGCGGCGCGGTCGGGATCAAACGGAACTGGGCACGCGCCGCGGTTCTCCAGTTCACCGCCGGCCGGCTCACCTTTCGGTCGATCATCCGGTATCCTCCCGGAAGGTGAGAAAGGCGAGCACCGCATCCTCGAGGCTTACCGGGGCGACTTCACGGACCGCCGCTCCCGATGCGGCCAGCGCCTGGCGAATCGCCTCTTCCTCCCCCCAGACGGTCCAGGTGATCTCCCCTTTCCCGGCGCTGCGCCGCAGGACCGCTCGTTCCAGCGCGCCGGCCCCCGGCCATCCTTCCGGTACCTCCGCCCGGTACGAGCGCAGGCACCGTTCCATGTTTCCCCTCCTTACCTGTGCCACCATCCTGCCGTCGCGCAGCACACCCAGTGTGTCGATCAGCCGCTCCACCAGGTGGATCAGATGGGTGGCGATCAGGACGGTGGTCGGCGTTGCGGCGAGATGCTCGGCAAGAAGAGTTTGCACCAGATCCCGGCCGAGCGGATCGAGCCCATCCATCGGTTCGTCCATGATCAGAAGCGGCGGGCGGTGCGCCAGGGCCAGAAGGAGCTGGACCCGGCGTCCCTCTCCCTTGGAGAGCGATCCGAAGCGGGATTTTTCGGGGATCCCCAGGGCGCGGGAAAGGTGTTCCGCGTAGGCCCGGTCCCAGCGGGGATAGTAGCGCGAATGATGCCGGATCATGCGACTGACCCGCATCCAGGCGTAACCGAAATCGTACCGCTCCGGCACATATCCCAGTCCCGCCCGGACCCGGGGCCCGGAGGAAGCGGGGTCGAGCCCGAACAGTTCGGCCGAGCCGGAATCGGCCCGGGTCTGGTCGAGCAGGATCCGGAAGGTGGTGGTCTTGCCGGAACCGTTCGGACCCACCAGGGCGTAACCCGACCCGCGCGGCACGGTGAGATCGAGACCATCCAGGGCGGTTTTTGTCCCGAAGCGCTTGACCAGGTTTCGGGAGGAGACCGCGAGAACGGTTTCCGGTATCGTTGTCGGGATCGATTCCATCGCTGATCAAAGTTCAGGTGGAAGAGGCGCCGGAGTTGTCCTCTTTCGGAGTCGTTTCCCCCGGTTTTAAGATTTCGATCTTTCCCCACATCCCGCCGCCGAGATGTCCAGGCATGTCGCAAATGAACAGGCCGGTGCCGGGACGATGGGGCCGGAGATAGAGGGTGGTCTCACCGCCGACCGGTACGATCTGCTCCATCCGCCCCCCCACCCCGATGATCTCGATCTCATGCTCCACCTTGCCGGAGTTGGTCAGATGGATCGCCACCGGCTCGCCGGCCGTCAGGACCAGGCGGTTCGGATGGAAGTAATATTCTCCGACGTCCATCTGGATCTCCCGGGACACCGGCTGATCGACCAGGGTCCGGGCCATCGCGGTCTCGACCCATAGGTCGGCCCCCAGGGCGAGGAAGAAACCGACGAGGAGTCCCATGAGAGTCACCACGTGGCCGCCCTGTCCCCGCCCGAGATGGATCAGTTCGCCGACGAT
>JAPUIV010000202.1 GCA_027296665.1 Acidobacteriota bacterium
CTGGGGTTCCAGGTTCAATCGGCCGGGACGTTCGAATGGGACCGCCAGCAGGGGAAATTCCAGGTGATCGTGGGAATCGGAGATAACTTGCGCAGGAAACAGGTCGCCGATCGGATGAAGAAGCAGGGAATTGGTTTTGCCGCCGCTATCCATCCCCATGCCAGTATCGGCCTGGAGGTGGATATCGGGGAGGGGAGCGTGATCATGGCAGGGGCGGTCATCAATCCCGGCGCGCGGATTGGCAGGCATGTCATTATCAACACGGGAGCCGTGGTGGACCATGACTGCCGGATCGGCGATTATGCCCATTTGAGTCCCGGAAGCTCCCTGGCGGGTGGAGTGCATGTGGGAACTCTCGTCCAGGTGGGTATCGGCGCGGCGGTCCTTCCGAATGTTCGAATCGGCGACGGGGCGGTGATCGGAGCGGGTGCTGCCGTGATCTCCGATGTTCCTCCCGGCACGGTTTTTGGCGGGGTTCCGGCGAAGGAACTGCAGGGGAGAACTGATGGGGAAGAGTAAAAAAATCGTTCCCGTGCTTCAACCGACCTTCGGCGACACCGGGGAAATGATTCGAAAGTTCCAGCGGCTGTTCGAATCCCGCCAGATCACCCTCGGCACCTACACCCGGGAACTGGAACAGGCGGTTTCGGATTACCTCGGAGTCCCCCATGTCGTTGCGGTCTCCTCCTGCACCTCCGGCCTGATCCTGGCCCTGAAGGCGTTGCGGCTCGAGGGAGAGGTGATCCTGCCTGCTTTCACCTTCGCCGCCTCGGCGCATGCCCTGGTCTGGTGCGGCCTGCGTCCGGTGTTTTGCGATTGCGATAGGGAGACTCTTTCCATCGATACCCGCCGGGCCGAAGAGTTGATCACGAAACGGACCGCGGCCTTGATGCCGGTCTACATCTTTGGATCGGCCCCCGACTGGGAACCTCTTGAACGGATTTCAAAGAAACACTCGATTCCGATCCTGGCCGACGCGGCCCAGGGGCTGGGTGCAAGTTACCAGGGAAGGAAGGCGGGTCGATTCGGCGCGGTCGAGATCTTCAGCCTGAGCCCCACGAAGATCATCACCGCGGGCGAGGGAGGTTTGATCACCACCCGGGATGGAGATCTGGCGCGAACCCTCAGGAAGCTCCGGGATTACGGCAAGGCGGAGGACGGCGAGGATATGGAGATGATCGGACTGAGCGCCCGGCTCAGCGAGTTTCATGCGGTGATTGCCCTGGAGAACCTGAAGTGGATCGATGTGTGGATGGAGAAACGCCGCGGTCTGATCGACACCTACCGCGAGGGTCTCGAAGGAATACCGGGTATCCGGTACCCGACCCTTCCGGAAGGCAGCAGTTCGAGCTGGAATTACATGGTCCTCCTGATTGATAACGAGATTGCCCCGTTCGGGCGTGATGACCTGTACCTTCGCCTGAAGGAGAAGGGAATCCAGACAAAGCGGTATTTTTACCCGCCCGCCCACCGGCTGGCCGTCTACCGGGAGATGCTGGGCCCGGATCTACCCCCTCTTCCGGCCACCGAATTGATCTCCGGGCAGGCGCTGGCCCTGCCGCTATACAGCCATATGTCGGAGGTCGATGTGCGGGCCATCTGCGGATCGATAAGGTCCTGCGCCTGACTCCCTCCATGTCTTCCATCCGCCGAATCCTGGATATTCTCCTCTCCGCCGCGGGACTCATTCTGCTATCCCCTCTCTTCCTGGTCTGCGCGATAGCCATCCGTTGGGGCTCTCCCGGCCGGGTGCTGTACCGCCAGGCGTGGGTGGGGAGGCGCGGAACCAGCTTCCCGATATTCAAGTTCCGTTCCATGGAGGAAGACGGGGATGAAGGGGAACTTCTGGTCACCGGCGAGGTCGATCCCCGCATCACCAGCGTGGGAAGATGGCTCCGGAAGTACAAACTGGATGAGCTTCCCCAATTGTTCAATGTGCTGCGCGGCGACATGAGTTTCGTGGGTCCCCGGCCGCGGGTGGAGAAGTACGCCAGACATTATCCGGAGGAGTTGCGGGAGATCCTGTACTCGGTCAGGCCGGGAATCACCGATCCGGCCACCCTGCAGGCAATCCAGCAGGAGCAGGTGCTGGGACAGGTTTCCCCGGAAAGGCGGGAGCAATTCTATCTCGAGAAAATATTACCGGTGGAACTCGGCATCAACGTGAACTACATTCGCGAACGGACCCTGGGATCCGATCTGCGGATCCTGTTCAAAACCGTCTTGACCCTTCTGGGAAGATCCCGCCGGGGAACCTGAGGGGAGGGGAGAACGAACCATCGAATTCCTGTTCTGGTCCTGTCTCGCGGTCCTGGTGTACGCCTACCTAGGGTACCCGGTGGTCCTGTGGATCCTGACGGTGGGAAGAAAGGGGGGCTGTCCTCCCGGCGGAGAGAGGTTCGTGCCCGGAGTCACGCTTCTGATCTCCGCCCACAACGAAGAGGGGGCGATCGAGGGGAAGCTGGATAACTGCCGGGACCTGGACTACCCTCCGGATCTCCTGGAGGTGATCGTGGTCTCGGACGCCTCGACCGATGCCACCGACCGCAGGGTCCGGGAACGCGAGGGGCAGACGGTTTCCCTGTTCCGGCTTCCCGAACGGCTCGGCAAGGTGGAGGGGATCAACCGGGCGGTGGCCGCGTCCCGGTCGGAGATCGTGGTCCTGACCGATGCGAACACCATGCTCCACCGGGAATCGATCCGCCGGATGATCCGGCATTTCACCGATCCCGGGGTTGGATTGGTATCCGGGGAGCTGCGGCTGAGCAACCGGCTGGAGTCTCCGGCCGGTCGCGGGGAATCGGCCTACTGGCGGTACGAATGCCGCATTCGCCGCTGGGAATCGAAGCTGGGAAGGATCATGGGGGCCACCGGCCCCATCTATTCATTCCGGAGGGATCTGTTCCGGCCCGTTCCCGCCAACATGTTCTGCGATCTGGTTCTGCCGCTCCGCATCGCGATTTCCGGCAGTCGCACGGTATACGAACCGATGGCCATGGCATTCGAGGAAGCGGCCCCGAGCGTCCTGCAGGATGTCCGCAGAAGATTCCGGAATGGTTCCCGGGGATCCCGGAGCGTGCGTGAAGTCTTTGGCGCCGCCCTTCGCCAGGGAAGCTGGGGAGTGGTCTTGCAGTTGATTTCCCACAAGATTCTCCGGTGGATCTCATTTCCCCTGGTTCTCGGCCTCCTGATCGCGACTCCCCAATTGACAGGTTCTCCCTTTGGTTGGCTCACCCTCCTGGAACTGGTATTCCTTCTTTCCGTTCTCCTCGGAGGGATCCTGGACTGGGCCGGCGCGAGGAGGAATCCATTCTTTGCCCCCTATTATTTGATGATGGCCCACGCGGCGTTGTTTCTGGGTGTCCTGATCGGTCTGTTCAGCCGCGGGAAACCTTTCTGGAGTCCCAGAGGTGCGTGATCCAGGAGAACGGTTCCGGGACGGGAATCTGATCGTCGACCTCCTGGCCGGTCGAGTCGGAAAGATTCGCCCTCCCCGTTCCCGGGCGAGGTTTCTGGATCTGTGCAGGGCCCACGGAGTGGAAGCGGTGCTGTTCGAGAAGTTGCGTCTCCGCGGGGCCAGGGGCGAGGCATGGGACCGTATCCTGAAGGAGCTGGAATCGGCGCGGCGGCAGAATATCGCCAGAAATATTTACCTTCTGAGCCGGCTGAGAGAACTCCATTCCATCCTGAGAAAAGCGGGAATTCCCCTCATCGTCCTGAAAGGCGGCTGTCTTCTCTCCGTGTTATACCCCGATTTCGGAAACCGGCCGCTTGGAGACGTCGATCTCCTCATCCGCAAGAGAGACCTGGACCGGGTGCTCGGCCTGATGCGGGCGGCCGGCTGGCGCCTTCCTCCCCGGGAGAGCGTCGATTTCTGGCGGAAGAATTTTTATCACGTTCAGATTCGCACCCCCGACGCCTTCTCCGCCATATTCGAGATCCACTGGGACCTGGAGAAGGAATACCGGCACGATATCCAGCTCGAGGAATTGTGGGAACGGTCGGTCATTTTCCAGCTGGAGGGGGAACCGTTCAGGAGGCTTTCCAACGAGGATTTGATGCTTCATCTCCTGGTTCATCTGGCGCACCATTTCTTCCGTCCGAGATTGATCTGGGTATACGACATCCGGCTTCTTGCCGAGGTTGCCACCGTGGATTGGAGCCGGGTCCTCGCCCGGGCGGAGAGGTGGCGCCTGCGGCTTCCGGTCTTTTACTCCATGGCCTATGTGGAGAAGGTGTTCCCCGATCTGCTGCCCCCGGAGGTGATCCAGGCGGCAAAGGTATCCAGGTTTCGCCGGGGAATCCTGCAGGCGGCCTCCACCGCGGATCCGTTGACCCTGACCCTGCCGATGGAGCGTGCCTTTCTGAGACTGCCCTTTTCCCTGTATTTTATCGGAAGACCGGGAGATATCCTGAAATTCCTGTGGCGGAACCTGGGCTCCAAGGTACTCCCGGGTTCCCCCGGCAGGAATCCGGGACAATCGTGAATTTGCGCGCCTTTCTCCTTGACGGCTGAGTTCTTCGCCCGTATATAAGTAGGTGGGAAAGAAGACAAATCCCCTGTTTGATTGAGTTTACGGGGTGAGAACTGGTCCGCCAATGCCGCACACAACCAGACCCTTTGGTTCCAGGATACGGAGGCTCATTCTCCTTCCCGCCCTGGACCTCGTTTTCGTCCTGGTGGCAGCCTTCGGGGCCAATTTTCTGCGGTTCGAGAGTTTCCTACCGGCCCTCTTCCCCCATTTCTGGGCCTGGATCCTGCTGAGCCTTGGGACCGCCCTCCCGGTCTTTTCCTACATGGGGTTGTACCGGGGGTTCTGGAAATATGCCAGCATCAATGAACTGTTCCTGATCACCCGGGCCGTCTCCTACCGGACGGTCCTTTTGGTTCTCATTTTTTACGGCATGGGGTTCGCCCCGTTGCCCCGGTCGATCCCCGCCCTGGACGGGCTTCTCCTGTTTCTCCTGATCGCGGGCAGCCGTTTCGCCCATCGTCTGCGCGGGGAGATGTTCTCCTGGCGGTCGATGCAGGGGAAAAAACCGGTCCTGATCGTTGGGGCGGGAGATGCGGGTGAAATGATCCTGCGGGAGATGAGGACCTACCGGCGGGAGGGGTACAACCCGGTTGGGCTGGTGGACGACGATCCCGCCAAGCGGTGGATCCGGATCCATGGAGTCCACGTGCTGGGTGGCCATGAGGATCTTCCCCGGTTGATCCGGGAGAAGGGAGTGGAAGAGATCATCCTGGCCATCCCCTCGGCCACGGGAGGGCAGATCCGAAAGATTTTCGAAGTGGTCCGGGACACCGGGGTGAAGCTGAGAACGGTACCTGCCCTGAAGGACCTGGTGGATGGAGAGATTCACATGAGCCAGCTCCGGGAGGTGGAGCTGGAGGATCTTCTCGGCCGCGAATCGATCCGCCTCGATGAAGATCTCATCCGCAGGAGCCTGCCCGGCCGCCGGGTTCTGATCACCGGGGGGGCCGGCTCCATTGGCCGGGAACTGTCCCGGCAGATTGCCGAATTACGCCCCGCCCGGTTGACTTTGGTGGACCAGACTGAAAACAACCTGTTCCAGATCGGCAATGAGCTCGAGGAAAGGTTTCCCGAGGTTCCCGTTTCCTGCGTGATCGCCGATATCCTGGATGAGAACCGATTGTCCAGACTCTTCGCGCGGGAAAAACCCGAAGTACTCTTTCATGCGGCGGCCTACAAACATGTCCCGATGATGGAGAAGAATTCCAACGAGGCGATCCGGAACAATGTTCTCGGGACCTTTACCGTCGCCAGCCTCGCCGTGGAGTTCAAGGTCAAGAGGTTCGTGAACATTTCCACCGACAAGGCGGTCAATCCCGCCAACGTGATGGGCGCCACCAAACGCCTTGCCGAGCTGATCGTTCAAAGCCTGACAGGCCGCGGAACTTGTTTCGTTTCCGTTCGATTCGGCAATGTTCTCGGAAGTGATGGCTCGGTGGTCCCGACCTTCAAACGGCAAATTGCCGCCGGCGGCCCGGTCACCGTCACCCATCCCGATATCCGGCGGTACTTCATGACCATTCCGGAGGCCGTTCAACTGGTACTGCAGGCCGGAACGATGGGAAAAGGCGGTGAGATCTTCATCCTGGAAATGGGAAATTCGGTTCGCATCGACGACCTGGCCAGGAACCTCATCGAGCTTTCCGGTCTGAAACCAGGCGAAGACATCGAAGTGGTCTACACCGGGTTGCGGCCGGGGGAGAAAATGAACGAGGAATTGACCATTCCGGGAGAAGACCTGCTCGCCACCTCCAACGATAGGATCCGGGTCCTGAAAGGGGAAGCCAGCCGTCCGCCGGCCCTCCTCCTGAAGGATGTGGAAGGGCTCAAACGAATCGCGCGGGAGGGAACCCCCGAGGAAGCCAGGGAATCGCTTCGCCGGATTCTTCCCGAATTTATCCAGGCATCGATCGAATCACAAGACCGTAATTTGTACCGTTTTCAGGCCAAGAACCCCCAGTAACCCGTCCTTCCTCCCGAATTCAAATATGTAAAATATAGATTTTTATTATGCGCGAGACTGATTTTCCATTGACGGATAATCGTGTAAAATGTTATATTAAAAGCAACTTTTGAACAGAGGTACAGAGGTCTCATGAAAACCGGAGCCGGTCTTTTCGCGATCCTGGCCGGCCTCCTATCGATGCCGGCGGCGGCGCAGGATAAGGGGGTGCCCGCCGGTAAGGTGATCTTCTACCCCTCCCTGGAGGTGAATTTCCAGTCCGAGGACAATGTCTTCCTGTTGAACGAAAAGGATCCTCTCAGCGGCGAAGTCCAGTCGGCACAGCAGTATTACGTGGCTCATTTCAAATGGGAGATGCCGTTCTCCAAGAGCAAGACCTCCATTGACTGGAGTCCCAGTTACCGCGATTTTTCCTCCAGCTCCGTGTCCCTGCCGGACAAGTTCAGTCAGAGTTTGCGTGTCGACTCCGAGCTGAATTTCTCGAACGGTTCGCGGATCAGGATCGAGGATCGTTTCATCCGGGACAATATCACGGTCCGGGAAGTCGCCAACTCCGAGGTGCCCTTCGGCACCGATACCTTCCGGAGCAACGATTTCGGATTCGGGTTCGACTACCCCATTCTGGCCAACCAGCGGATTGGCGGGGAGGTGCGCAGCCGGATTCTCAAGTTTTCCAATAAATCCGACCCTGGTTTTTTCGACTCCACCGGGTTGGATCTCACGGCGAAATACGAATATGATCCGTCGCCGGTCAACACGGTCACGGTGGAGTACCGGTTCGGCGACACCGATCAGGATCGGAGGCAGTCGGGAACTAACCTGGTGGCCGAGGATTTTGTGGAGAACTCCATCCATCTGAGCTGGAAGGGGACGGGGAATCGGAGGGTCAATTATGAGCTGCGGGGCGGCCTTCAGAGCCTCCGATTCAAGCGGAGCGATGACTCGGATTTTTCCGGAGCGGTCGGTGATGTCAGGATCCTGTATCATCTGACTCCTTTATCTGTCCTGCGCGGCCGGGCGACCCGGGAGGCTTTCTCCTCCTTTTTTGACGCGGCGAATTACTATGTGTCCAACCATGTGGAAATGGTCTTCGAACGGGAGATCAGCGAGAGGGTCTCCTGGAACGTGAGAGGGGATTTCCGGTTGAACCGGTACCCGGATTCCATACAGAATCTGTCCGGGAGTTATGCCCCTTCCCTGGGGTTAAAGCGGAAGGATCGACTCGGAAGCCTGGAGGCTCGCCTGGACTACCAGTTCTACCGGACCCTGTCGGTGGGTGCCTTCGTCCGGTACGAGAGGCGGGATTCCAATGTCATTGCCGAGATAGATCCCGACGGCCCTCCCCCAACTGGTGGCCCTCTATCTCTCGTCCAGTTCCCCCAGTTCGACTATGAATCGACCCGGATCGGCTTCCAGGTGAGGTTCGGGTGGCAATGATTTCAGCGACCGCCCTTTGGCTGTCTTCTCGGTGAGATATATAATAGAAATTGGGGTTTTGGGCCCCAATCGATTGTCCAGACAGGATCGAAATATGCCTCTCCGGTTGATCCCTATCGCCGTTTTTCTCCTGTTATCAGGAACTCTCGTTCCGGTGATCCAGGCGGCCGACATCCAGGGGATTACCCTGCTATCCCTCTCGGTCTCCCCGGGAAAGGAAGAAACCGGAGTCCAGATCCTCACCGAGGGAAGTCAGAGTGATTTCACCTGCAGCAGAAGGATCATCGAAGGCCAGCCGGGGCTTGCCCTTTCCTTCCCTCTGGCCGTGAGCCGCCTGAAGAAGGCGTACCTGGTGGGGGGAAGACATCTTCGGTCGATAGAGGTGATCGGGCATGGAGGGGAAGCGCCTGCCCCTGTCGAGATCCTACTCCGCCTGAGCGGGGACTCCTTCTGGTCCCTCCAGCAAACCGAGGGAAGGATCCGGGTTTCCCTCCGGCGTCCGGCTGGGGCCTTCCCGGGATCGATGGCGGAACGTTACCGGGTGGGGCCGGGGGATAGGCTGGCCATCTCCGTTTTCGGCCAGGAGGATCTGGAACAACTGGTGGAAGTGAAGGCCGATGGGTCGATCACATTTCCCCTGATCGGGGAGGTCCAGGTCAAGAACATGTCGATCGAGGATGTTCGGGATGAGTTGAAGAAGAGGCTCGCAAAGGATTTTATCATCGACCCTCAGATTTCAGTCGACGTGGATCAGTATCGTAGCCAGGAGGTCAGCGTAGTCGGGGAAGTGCAAAGGCAGGGCCGGTATTTCCTCAAGGGAGCCACCACCCTCATCGAGATCCTGGCGGAGGCCGGCGGGCTCAGCTCCGAGGCCGGATCGGAGATCCTGGTGTCGAGGAAGACGGGGACAGGGAATCCGGGAAATGAAAGGCGACAGATCTCGATCGGCCGGGAACAACTCTATTCCCGGATGGGGCCGGAGGAAAACATTGTTCTTGCCGATGGGGATATCATCAATGTGGTCCCAAAAAAAATATTCTACATCCGGGGAGCGGTGAGCCGGCCGGGTCCCTATTCCCTGGAGGAGGGAACCACCCTGTTGAAGGCGATCAGCATGGCCGGCGGGGTTGGTGATTTTGCCAACCGGAAAGAGGTCGAAATTCTTCGCGACGTCCAGGGAAAGAAGGAGAGGATCGTCGTCAACTTGAGGGCGATCGAGAAACGAAAACGGGAGGATCTCATTATTCTTCCTGACGATATCATTAACGTTCCGAGGAAATTCCTGTAATCATGATAAAAGGGCAAGCAGTGGGACCGACAACGGATATCCGGGAAGTCCACCTCATGGATTACTGGCGGATCTTCTGGAGGGGTCGATGGACCGTCGCCGCCCTCTTCGTGGTCATCCTCACCCTGGTCACCATCGGGACCTATCTTCAGACCCCCATTTACCAGGCACAGGCCATGGTGGAGATCCAGCCGCGCGGTCGAACCATCCTGCCCGGGGTTCAGGATGTGTCTCCCATGGGAGTCAATTCCTGGAGCTGGTTTGGCGAACAGCGATATTTCAATACGCAGTACGAAATCATCAAGAGCCGTGACGTCGCCCGGAAGGTGATCGAAAAACTCGACCTCACCAACCATCCCCGCTTCCGGGGGAGTTCCGATCCGGCCGGAAGTCTCGCCGGGATGGTCAAGGTGGAACCGATCGAGGATACCGGCATAGTTCTCATCAAGATGACCGGACCCGATCCGGAGGAGATCACCCTCTGGACCAACAATATTGCCGAAGCCTACGTCGAAAGAAACCTGGAAGTCGCCACCCAGAGCACCCTCGCGGCTTTGGAACAGTTGAAAAGCGCCGTCGAGCCGATGCGGCAGGGGGTCCGCGAGTCGGAGAAACGCCAGTTCGCATTCGTCGAACAGGCCGACAGTTTTGTTCCTGAAAACCAGAAAGATAGATTGGAAAAACGGATCACCCAGCTTCAGGTCGACTTGACGGAAACGGACATTACCAGGCTGGAACTGGAGGGGGTGTCGAAGAAGATTGCCGAGGTGGAGAAGGAGGGCGGCTCCTTTCTGGTGATCCCGCGGGTCGCCTCCGACCTCCAGGTGCAGAATCTCAACCAGGAACGGTCCAAGCTGGAAAGAGAATTGAACCTTCTCCTGGTCCAGTATTTGCCGAAGCACTCGAAGGTCATTGAGAAACGGTCGGAACTCGAGAAGGTGAAGAACGATATCCAGGCGGAGATGGAACAGATCGTCACCAATGCAAAGACCGAATACGCTCTTCTGGTGCAGAAGGGGAATGACCTCAGGCAGCAAATCCAGACCCTCAAGGCGGAATCTGTTCAACTCACCCGCAGGGCATCCGAGTACCAGGTATTGAAATCCCAATCCAGCCAGCAGAAAACCCTGTACGATGCCATCACCTCCCGCCAGCAGGAGATCAACCTGAACCAGGCCCTTCTCAGCAACAACCTGCGGGTCCTCGACCGGGCGGTTGCGCCGAGGAGCCCCATTCGCCCCCGCAAGGCCCTCAACCTCATCATCGGCGCCATGCTCGGCTTGATGGTCGGAGTGGGAACGGTCTTTTTCATGGATTATATGGACAACACCGTGAAAACCACCGAGGATGTGGAACAGTATCTCCAGCTTAATCTGTTATCGGTGATCCCCCGGTTTCGTGAAGAGGACTACCGGCCGGTGAAGGAGGCCTTCCAGACCCTGCGGACCAGCTTGTTGTTCTCCCGGCGGAACCGGGACCACAATACCGTCCTGATCACCAGCGCCGGCCCCCAGGAAGGGAAGACCTCCATTGTTGTGAACCTCGCCAAGACCCTGGCCAGCGCGGGGGAGAAGGTCGTGATCGTTGACTCCGATTTGCGCCGGCCCTCGATACATGAACATCTGGGGTTGGACCGCACCTCCGGACTCACCAATTATCTTCTCTCGAAGGACGGGGAGGACTGGCGGGCCTATCTGAAAGTCTCCGGCACTCCCAACTTGCAGGCGATGACCTGCGGGCCGATCCCTCCCAATCCGCCGGAACTGTTCGGCACGGAGCGTTTCATCCGTCTCATCGAGGGTCTCCGTCAGAACTTCAACTGGGTCCTGATAGATTCCCCTCCGGTTATCTCCCTTACCGATTCGATCATCCTCTCCTCCCTGGTGGACCTGATCGCCATCGTGGTCCGCCATAGCCAGAATGACAAGGAAATGATCCGCCGCTGCGTGAACAGCATCCGCAACGTGAACGATCACGTGATCGGAGCCGTTCTCAACGACGTGGACCTGTCCCGTTCCCATTATTCTGACTACTATTATGCCGGCTATTATTACTACGGTGCGGATCAGGAAAAAACGAAGAAACAGAAGAAGGTCCGGGCCTCCGTTGGCTAACGGTCTTCGGCTCCCGCTTGGAGTGCTTGTCCTCCTGGGATTGGTTTTCTGCTCCCGGGGAGACCCATACACGCGTGCCTTGCTGGAGAGGCAGGGCTTGGCGGTCGAAATGCTTTCCTGGTCGCCGCGGGAGGACCGGGTCCTGTTCGAGGTAAGGGTCGCCGGCCATCCCCGTTCCATCGAACAATTGACGGTGGTCGTGAAGCAATACAGTTCGGACGAGAAGACCCTCCGGGAGGATCGGGTGGTTCTCGACCTGGAGGGGATGGAGCCGACCGGTGTCAAGCAGATGTTCGGTTCCGTTCCTAACGGTGGCACGGAACCCGATTCCCTATCTGTTGAAATCGAGATGTACCCGCCGGAAGGAGCTCTCGAGGAGTACCCCGAGCTTCGATCTCTTCGCCCGGCAACCCCCGGTGGTTGATTCAGGATCTGGCGCTTGATTCCTCGGTCTCGCTGAGCCGATTCTGGAAGTCGATCATGGTCCTGCGGAGCCCTTCCTCGAAGCCGATCTTCGGTTCCCACTTCAAACGAGTCCGGGCCAGGGTAATGTCAGGTTGACGAACCTTGGGATCGTCCTCCGGCAGGGGGAGGTGCGAGATCCGGCTGCGGCTTCCGGTAACCTTCAGGATCGTTTCCGCCGCCTGGAGGACGGTCAGTTCCTCGGGGTTCCCCAGATTCACCGGGTTGTGGCAGTCCGACAACAGCAGCCGGCTCAAGCCTTCCACCAGGTCGGTGATGAAGCAGAAGCTGCGCGTCTGTTTCCCGTCACCGTACACCGTCAGATCCTCGCCCTGGAGGGCCTGCTTCAGGAAGGTGGGAATCGCCCTGCCATCCTCCAGGCGCATCCTGGGTCCGTAGGTATTGAAGATCCGGGCGATCTTGGTATTCAGGCCGTGCGTCCGGTGATAGGCCATGGTCATCGCCTCGGCGAACCGTTTGGCCTCATCGTAAACGCCGCGCGGGCCGATCGGATTCACGTTCCCCCAGTAGTCCTCCCTCTGGGGGTGGGAAAGGGGATCGCCGTACACCTCGGAGGTGGAGGCGAGAAGGAACACGGAGTTCTTGGCGCGGGCGAGGCCGAGGGCTTTGTGGGTGCCCAGGGAGCCGACTTTCAGGGTCTGGATCGGAAGTTCCAGGTAATCCCGGGGACTCGCGGGGCTGGCGAAGTGGAGTATGAAATCGACCCGCCCGGAAATGTAAATGTAGTTGGTGAGATCCATGTGGATGATTTCGAAATCCCGGTTTTGCAGATGGAAGACGTTATCGGGTGTGCCGGTCGAAAAATTGTCGATACATGTGACCCGCCAACCGCGGTCGAGGAAAAACTCGCACAGGTGGGAGCCGAGGAAACCCGCTCCCCCTGTCACGCATGCGTGTTTCTGATCGTTCCGTTTCATGACCGGCTCAATTAGAAGGGAGATGGAGAACCGATGTCAAGTGGCGCGTTGACAAGATCGTACGACCCTCCTAATATGAGGAACTCAATGGCAAACCGGCTCCTGAAACGGATCACCATACCCCTGGTCGGAATTCTCGGCCCCATCGCGATCCGCCTGGCCAGACGATCGATGCGGCTCCGGTTCGTGAACCGGGAGAGATTAGATCGCCTCCGCGAGCAGGGCAAGCCGGTCCTCCTGGCTTTCTGGCATGGACAACTCTTCATGATGCCCTACGCCTATTCCGGGAACCGGGTCTCCATCATGATCAGCCGGCACCAGGACGGTGAGTTCATCAGCCGCGCGATGGAGTCGTTCGGATTCAACATCACGCGGGGATCGACCTCGACTGGAGGAAGCATGGCCCTGCGGGCCATGGTGAAGCGATTTCGCCAGGGATTCGATCTTGCCTTCACTCCGGATGGACCGCGGGGACCCCGGCACCGGGTACAATCGGGAGTGATCCAGGCGGCCCGTTTGACCGGCGGGGCCATCCTGCCCGTCTCCTTCGACTGCTCAAAAAAAAACTCTTCCGGACCTGGGACCGGTTCCTGGTTCCTCTGCCCTTTTCGACCGGTTTTTTCCTGTACGGAGAGGGGATCCAGGTAGACCGGAAGACCGATCGGGCCGGTATCGAGGCTAAACGCCGGGAACTGGAGCAATCCTTGGTGGAACTGACGGCCCGTGCCGGCAAACTTGCCGGAGGGGACGGAAGTTGACGCGCATTCTCATGGTCGCGGGGGAATCCTCTGGTGATCGGTATGGAGCGCACCTGATCCGGGCTCTCCAGGACCGGACGGGAGATCTGACCTGTTTCGGGATCGGCGGCGAACAAATGGTTGCCGCCGGCTTTGAACCGTTGCATGATTCCCGCGATTTTTCGGTCGTGGGATTCGTGGAGATCCTTTCCCGCCTCCCAATGTTCTTCCGCGCCATGCGCGACCTTCGCCGGGCGGCGGAAGAGAGACGGCCCGACCTCGGAATCCTGATCGATTATCCCGGATTCAACTTGCGCCTGGCACCCCACCTGAAGGCGTTCGGGATCCCCATCCTGTACTTCGTCAGCCCGCAAGTCTGGGCCTGGCGCAAGGGAAGGATCCGGACCCTGGCCCGTTGTGTCGACACCCTGGCGGTCATTCTTCCCTTTGAAGAGGAGATATACCGGGCCGAGGGGATGGAAGTGGAATTCGTCGGCCACCCCTTGATCGATCTCGCCGTGCCGACCTGCTCCCGCCGGGAGGCGCG
The DNA here is from genome assembly GCA_027296665.1 of Acidobacteriota bacterium. Taxonomy (GTDB): domain Bacteria; phylum Acidobacteriota; class Polarisedimenticolia; order JAPUIV01; family JAPUIV01; genus JAPUIV01. Next base: position 14,022 of record JAPUIV010000202.1, read on the forward strand.
CGACCGGTTGGGCCTGCGGAAGGAGGCTCCGATCGTCGGGTTGCTCCCGGGCAGCCGTCCCGGCGAATGCCGGAGAATCCTCCCGGTGCTTCTCGAGGCCGGGAAGATTCTCCGTGAGAAGATTCCCGGTGTACAATTCCTCCTCCCCGTGGCCGAATCGTTGGATAGGCGAGTGGTGGAGGAGATGGTCCGGAAGAAGAACCTCCAGGTGACCCTGGTGGAGGGAGGCTATTATGACGCCCTCAATGCGTGCGACGTTGCCGCCATCGCTTCGGGGACCGCGACCCTCGAGGCGGCTCTCCTGGGAATCCCCATGGTGATCGTGTACAGGGTGAATCCCTTGACCTACTGGCTCACCCGGCGCCTGGTGACGGTCGACATGGCGGGACTGGCGAACCTGGTCCTCGGGCGGCGGGTGGTGACCGAACTGATCCAGGGTGACTGCCGGCCCGGGGCGGTCGCCGAGGAGCTCCGGAGTTATCTGGAAAATGCCGACCGGCGGAACCGGATCCGCGCCGATCTCGTCCGAGTCCGGCAACGTCTCGGCGAGGGAGGGAGTTTTCAAAAAACTGCCGCCCTGGCCATGGGTCTTCTATCCCGGAAGAGGCCGGTTGCCTCGCCGGCGGCAGCGGAGATGAAAAGATGATCCGAAGCATGACCGGGTTCGGCCAGGGTGAGGCGGGCCGGAACGGATTCCAGGTGAATATCGAGATCCGGAGCGTCAACCATCGGTACCGGGATCTCAAGATGCGGATACCGGCCGATCTCTCGCCCCTGGAAAATGAGATCCGGAAGAAGATCCATTCCAGAGTCCGGCGCGGCCGCCTTGAAATTTCGATTTTGATCGAGAGGAAAAAATCCCCTTCCTACCGGGTGGAGGTGAATCGCGGCTTGGTCACCCGGTACCTGCGAGCCGCCCGGCTCCTAAAAAAGGAGTTTCGCCTGGAGGGTGAGGTGACTCTCCAGTCTGTGATGCAGCTCGCTGGCGCCATCAAGGTCGAGGCCGACCGGAAATCGTTGGACGGACGGGAAGCAACCGTCGTGTACCGGGCCCTGGACTGCGCCCTGGACTCTCTTGACCGGGTTCGGCAGGTTGAGGGAGCCCATCTGTGCAAGGA
>JAPUIV010000203.1 GCA_027296665.1 Acidobacteriota bacterium
GTAGGAGGGAAAATCAACTCCCTGCCTCTCCAGGAATTCGATCACCGCCGGCATCTGCGTGTCGAAATCGCCCGACACCAGGATCACCTTCATCCCCCGGTCCCGGTACTCCTTGCCGAGCCTGAGCAAATCGGGCATCTCCTCGAGACAGGGCTTGCACCAGGTGGCCCACACGTTCACCAATGTGACGCTCCCCCCGGCGGCCCGCACCGCGGCCAGAACTTCAGGACCGGTGGCCGGGATGACCTCTACCGGCCGGGCCGCGACCGCCAACGGGACCTGGCCAACCACCAGGAAGAGGCTAACCAACATGAAAAACCAGCGCGCCATCCCGTTTCTTACCACTATTCCTCCGATTCGAGTTCCCATAGTCTACCCGGTAAATTCCCCACTGACCACTGAATCGGGGTCAGGTCCCTTTCTGGCGCAATAGAAACCGGATTATAATGCTTTTTATTCAAGATGGGAGTGTTCCCTCATGCCAGGAAAATCGATGATCCTGATCCTTCTTATCCTATTGCCGGTGCTGGGCAGCGGTGCGGCATCCCCGGCCGGGGAGCCGGATAAAAGTTCCTGGACCGTGGGGATCCTGGTGATGGACGGGATCTACAACACGGAGCTGGTCGGGCCGTATGACGTTTTCTCCCACGCCAAACCGTTCCGTGTCGTGACCATCGCCCCGGCGAAAAGGGAGTTGAAGACCGCCGAAGGGATCCGTTTCCTGCCCGACCACGATTTCACCGACCATCCCCCCATCGACATCCTGGTGATCCCCAGCTTCGTCGATTACCAGGAACAGATCCGCCAGGAGGAGATCGTCGGCTGGATCCGGGACCGCGGGGAAAAGGCCGATTGGGTCCTCAGCCATTGCTGGGGAGCGTTCTACCTGGCGGCCGCCGGTTTTCTGGACGGCAGGGAGGCGATGACCTTTCCCCCCGACATCGACAAGTTCGCCGCCATGTTCCCCAAGGTGAGGACCAGGAAGGGGTTCCGGTTCGTTCGCGACGGGAAGTTCATCACCTCGGCCGGCGGCGTGGCGAGCTATGAATCACCCCTGTACCTGGTCCGGATCCTGGCCGGGGACGAGGCGGCCCGGCGCGTGGCCCGGGGGCTGGTGATTCCCGACTGGCGCCTGGAGAAGATTCCCTACCTGGAACGCTGAGGGGTCTGGCGCCCGGGATGCAACCTGTGCTAGTCTGGCAACCGCGTTTACCCCTAGTATTGCCGCGTTTGGGCGGATTTTCCACCGGAGCGTGATTGACCTCTCGTGGTTGGGCCAGGCTGTTCTGCCGGATGATCCTCGGCTTGATCTTCTTCATGGCGGGCTGGTACAAGTGCTTTCAGATGACGCCTATCGGCCATGCCACCCGGTTCTTTACCGGCCCCTATGCCGATTCCTGGATCCCGCACTGGCTACTCCTGGCGATCGGGGTCGCCATCCCGATCGTGGAGCTGGCGGCGGGGATTCTCCTGATCGCCGGCTGGCGAACGCGGGACGCCCTGATCGCGGTCGGCGCCATCCTGATCCTTGTCACCTATGGACACCTGTTAAAGGAAGCGCTGTTCAGCATCACCGGTCATATCTTCCCCCGGACGATCCTGATGGTCCTGGTATTCATTTTGCCCGGTTCCGAGGATCGCCTGGCCCTGGATCACTGGATCCCGGGAGGGATCAGGACCGATTGAGAGAAAAACCTTATCCTGTAGAAACCGTATACAGTTGATTGGAGCCTGATCTTTTTCCAATGACCTGCCCGGGTGCCGGGCCACTGATTTTGGGGAGGAACCGATGAGAAGGAAACCATTGATCCAGATCCTCCCGGTTGTTCTCGCCGCGGTCCTGATGGCCCTGCCCGCGCTGGCCAAGGGGTTCGACGAACTGGAAAACCGGGTGGTGGAAAAGGTCCTGCCGAACGGCATTCACGTGATCCTGCTTCCCCGGGGCAATGCCCCGGTGGTTTCGATGGTGACCTACGCCGACGTCGGTTCGGTGAATGAGGAGATCGGGAGAACCGGGCTGGCGCACATGTTCGAACACCTCGCTTTCAAGGGCACCCGCACCATAGGGAGCAAGAACTACGGCAAGGAAATCAAGGCGATGAAGAAAGTGGACGAGATCTACCTCGCCCTCCGCGCCGAAAAATTCAAGGGAAGATCGGCCAATCCCGCCACGATCAAGACGCTGGAAGAGAAATTCAAGAAGGCGGAGGAGGAAGCGGCAAAATACTCGAACGCGCCCGAATTCGCCCAGATCCTGGAACGGGAAGGCTGCCCCGACCTGAACGCATTCACCGGTTTCGATCAGACGGTCTATCCCTATTCTCTCCCCTCGAACAAGCTGGAGTTATGGGCCGCCCTCGAAACCGATCGTTTCACCAATCCGGTGTTCCGGGACTTCTACAAGGAGCGGGACGTCGTCATGGAGGAGCGGCGGATGCGGTACGAGAGCCAGCCCTTCGGAAAGCTGTTCGAGGAGTTCCTGGCGACCGCGTACCGCGCCCATCCGTACGGTTCCCTGGGGATCGGGCACATGTCCGACCTCCAGAACCTCACCCGGGATCAGGCCGAGGATTGGTTTTCCAAGTATTACAAGGGAAAGAATCTGATCCTGGTGGTGGTCGGTGATGTCGATCCCCGAACCGCGATGCCCCTGATCGAAAAATACTTCTCCAAGGTTCCGGCGGGAGAGAAGACCCCCCCGGTGGTCACACGCGAACCCGAACAGAAGGGGGAGCGGAGGACCCACCTGGAAGATCCCTCCCAGCCCCTCCTGCTGATGGGATTCCACAAACCCGACATCAACGATCCCGACAACGCCGCGTACGAGGCGTTGAACGGCATCCTGAGCGACGGGCGCACCTCCCGGCTGTACCAAGCGATGGTCAAGGAGAAGAAGGTGGCGCTGGCGGCCGGATCCTTCACCCAGCTGGGCCAGAAATACCCCGGCATGTTCATGTTCTTTGCCGTCCCCAACAAGGACAAGACCTCCGCGGAAAACGAGGGCGCGATCTGGGAGGAACTGGAACGGTTGAAATCGGAAACGGTTTCGGAGGAGGAACTCGACGGCTACAAGGCGCGGGCCCGGGCCGACTTCTTCGGGAACCTGAGGTCGAACATCGGCATCGGCATCCAGCTGGCCAGAAGCCAGGCGTTGCAGGGCACCTGGAGGGCGATGTTCCGGCAGATCGACGAACTGGAAGCGGTCACACCCGAGGATATCCAGAAGGTGGCCCGGGCGACCTTCAAGAGGACCAACGTGACGGTGGGAGAGATCCGCACCACCCAAACCGACTGAAATGTCCCGCAAGGGGAAAAGAGGAAGGGAATTGGAGATGCGCAATAAACTAACCCTGGCCATTGTTCTTGCCGCCGCAACCGCGGTCGTTTCGATCGGCATCGCGACCGCGGTCGACGTCAATAAACTCACCTATCCTCCCCTGGGAAAGATCGAAATCCCGAAAGTGGAGCGGGTCGAACTTGCCAACGGGATGATCTTGATGCTGGTGGAAGACCATGAACTTCCCCTGGTCAATTTTCGCGCCCTGGTCCGGGCCGGAGAGGTGTTCGGGACGGGAGGGAATGCGGCCCTGGCGAATGTCTTCGACGAGGTCCAGAGAACCGGCGGAACCGAAAAGATGACGGGTGACGAAATCGACCAGGTCCTGGAGTCGATCGGCGCCTCGGTGGAGACCTCGCTGGGAACCTCTTCCGGTTCGGTCACCGCCCAGTTCCTGGGAGACCAGATCGATACCGTCCTGCCGATCTTCGCCAACATCCTGATGCATCCCCGATTCCGCCAGGAAAAGATCGATCTCGCCAAGACGCAACTGCGCAGCGTCGTCGCCAGGAGGAACGATGATTCCTTCGGCATCATGCAGCGGGAGTTCGGAAAGCTCCTGTACGGAGCCGATTCTCCCTACGCCAGCCAGATGGAGTATTCCGACCTCAAGGCGTTGAAACGTCAGGAACTCCTGAGTTTCCATTCCCGGTATTACCATCCCAACGGAATCATCCTCGGCATCTGGGGCGATTTCAATACCGACGCCATGAGGTCGAAGGTCACCAATGCCTTTTCTTCCTGGCAAAGGTCCGCAATCGACTATCCTCCCCTGCCCGAAATCGACGAATCGGTTGCAGCTTCCGTGAACTACATCGAGAAGACCGATATCGAGCAGGCCTTGGTCCTTTTCGGACACCTGAGCGTTCGCTGGGACAATCCTGATCTCCCCAAGATCCAGATCATGAACTCGATCCTCGGTTCGGGCTTCACCTCCCGGATCTTCCGCATCATCCGGACGGAAAAGGGGCTGGCCTACGCGGCAGGCGGGAGAATCAGTCCGGCCTTCGATCATCCGGGAACTTTCTTCTCCTTCTGCTCCACGAAATTCGCAACCACCCACGAAGCCCTCACGGCGATGCAGGACGTGATCAAGGATTTCCGGGAGGGGGGAGTCACCGAGGAGGAACTCACGGTTGCCAAGGATCATTACCTCAACTCCTTCGCCTTCCAGTTCGACTCGACGGGAGAGGTGCTGGGCCGGTTGATGACCTACGAATATTACGGCTACCCCGCCGATTTCCTGCAGAACTTCCGCAAGGGGGTCGATGCGGTGACGCAGGCGGATATTCTCGAGGTCGCCCGCAAGTACATCCATCCCGACGACATGATCATCCTGGTGATCGGCGACGATTCGCGCTTCGACGCTCCCCTCACCGATCTGGGACAGATCGCCGAGATCGACATCTCCATCCCGGAGCCGAGATCGGACGAGGTCATTGCCCTGGCTACACCAGAAGCGCTGGCGCGAGGCCGGCAATTGACCGACAAGACGATCGGGAAACTCGGAGGGCCCGGCCCCTTCGCGAAGGTGAA
>JAPUIV010000204.1 GCA_027296665.1 Acidobacteriota bacterium
CGGGCCGGAGTATCCCGGATGGTAATGGAATTCAGGTCCTCGTTCTGGACCACCTGGCGGGCATCCAGCAGGGTGCGGAGGAGGGTCTGGATGTTCTTGACATCCGCATTGGAAAGATAAAAGGTTTTGATCACCAGATCATCGTATTCCTGCCGTTTCTGGCGGTTATCGTCGGCTAGGATCAGAGTGTTCTCGTCCCATACCGTGTAAAAATGCTTGTTCTGCAGCATGAGGATGTCGAGCGCCTTTTCGAAGGTCACGTTGGAGACCTCGATGGTGACCTTCTTGGTGAGATCCACCCTCTCGTCGAAGAGGAAATTGATCCCCGCGGCCTTGGACAGAGCGTCGTAGATCTTCCCGATCGGTTCATCCTTGAATTTCAGTACGATCGGGATGTTTGAACCTGCATGGAGTTTCGGAGCGCCGTTCCCTTCACCTCTGACCTTCTCTTTCAAGGTATCCAGATCAGGCGGCGCGTCCCGGCGTTTTTCATAAAGGGCAACCGCCCGCTGCAGTTCGTTGACGGCGTATTGATTGCTCGGATCGAGCAGAACCGTTTGCTGGATCTCGGCAATGGCAGACTCCAGCTGCCCGGCATTCAGGAGCCTCTTCCCCTTTTCGAAGTGTTGCTGGGCGGCCCGGAGCTTCGCCCGGACCAGGGCGAGCCGGAAGCGGCTGCTGCCCGGTTTGAGATTGAGGGCCTTGGCATAGGAGACCACCGCTTCGTCCCAATATTTCCCCCGAGCCGATTTATCCGCGGCGCGGTATGCCCGCTGGGCGGCGCACCCCAATCCGAGGAGGGCCGCCAGAACGACGATCCCTCCCATCTTTAGATGTTTTCCTCCGCGCTGCATGAAATTAATACCCTCCTCGGTTTACTCTCCCATCAAAATCCGCCGGGTCTGATCCGCGAAAAGGGGATTGGTATATCCAACCTGCACCCACTCGAACCCGATCTCGACGATCCGGAACTCTTCATTCACCACTTCTCCTACCCGGCCAAGGTAGAAATCCTCCCCATCGACAAGTACGGCGATCTTGTTCTCGGCCGGCCCCATATATCCAATGAACTTGAAGGTGACGATCGGTGGCGGCGGCGGCGGAGCCGGAGCCGCCGGGCCCCTGGGCGGTGCGACATATTGAGGAGCGGTCGCACGCTTCAGGCTCTCTTTTTGGCGCTCCGCCGCGAGTCGTTGCTGGCGAAGCCGATTTTCTTCGGCTTTCTTTCTCGCCGCCTCCTCAGCCAGCCTCGCCTTCCGCATCGCCTCCCGCTCGGCGGCACTGGGAGGAGGGGGTTTGATCCGGCCGTATTTGAACAAGTTCCTGCCCTTGGGGTTGTATCCGGCCGGGGACGCCTCCAGGCGATCCCAGGGAATGCTCGGGATGACCGGCAGGGCGGCCAGTAGAGATCCGGACCGCTCCCCGTATGGACCGGCAAGAGAGCCGATCTCGGCTCCAACCCCGCTGAACTGGCGGTAGGCGAAAAAGGCAAGCAGGGCCAGAACCAACCCGAGAAGGATCTGTTTCTTCCGTGCCTCGTTCACGCTCGATCCTCCGGACCAGACAACTCTTCTTTCGGTTCGTTTTCCATGGTCGAGAAATAGGTGGATAATCGGATTCTCAAACTCAATTGGGTCCCCCCCTCCTTGGAACCGGACAGGCTGATCCGATCGATGATCAGGAAATGATCCGAAATCTCGATCTGGTGCAGGAATTGCCGGAGGCTGGAATAGCTTCCCACCAGCGGGACATCCATTCCGAACAGGATCAGGTTTTCGTCCTCGACCAATTCATGGGTGTAGGTGATGCTTTCCGGATCGATTCCAAACTTCTTGGCAATCTTCCGGACCTCCCGCTGAATACTGGTCATCTTTTCCACTTTCGAAGAAAGGCGATCGAGAAGAAAATCGTCCAGGTGGGCATTCGTCTCGCGTACCCGGTCAAGGACCACATTCTGTTCCTTGACGGTCTTCTCCCATTCCCGGATCCCCCGGTCCAGGATTTTTATCTCCCTTTCCAACCTTCCCAGCTCCCGATTCCGCGGCAGGATCAATCCCAGGTAGACCAGCAAGTTCACCCCGACCAGGGCAAGAAGTATTGCCAGGATTTTCCCCCGGTCCCGCCGCATATCCAGCTTGAGGGAACCGAACCGATGCATTCCTTTCAGCCCTTTCATTCCCCCTCCTTCTCCACTACCGGGCGTTCCTCCGACCTACCGGGATCTTCGTCCAGGTCGGAGTCCTCAACCTCTTCCTTTGCCAGGGGGAGGGGCGGATGGAGCGCATCCCCCACCCGGTAGATCCCCTCACCCTCCTTGCGAAGAATGTGGCCGGCGAGCTCCGCGAATTTCGCGAGCCCTTCCTCGAAAGTTTCGGCTGGGATCTTTGCGGTGATTCTCTTTCCAGGATTCAAGCCTTCTTCCAGGATGATGCTGACTTTGCCGAACCGCGCCAATCTCCGGTACACCGCGCTCACCGTTTCCCCCTGGACGAGAAATTCTTTCTGCCATGTGGCCACGGCCGGTACTCGAGGGGCGGGCGGGCGGCTCTTACCCGGAGTCGATTTCTTCCCGGACCGGGATTGCTTGGCCCCCCTCGCCCGGCGGGCCCCGGGGTAGGACAGGGTCCGGGGGCGATTCCTTGCCGGTCCTGCCGTTAGAGGAGAGGGTTCTTCCCCCGGTGGGTTGGCCGCCGCACCGGAAAGGGAGGCGGGGGCATCCTTCTCCACGGCGGCAACATCCGGTTCAGACTGGCCGGGCGGTTGTTTCTCTTCCGGCTCCACATTCTTTGCGGACGGCCCCTCAGATTCCTTTCCGGTCGTCTCCTGAACAGGTTCCGCCGAGGCGGTTACCGGGAGAGGCTCGGGGGAGGGAGGAAAATAGTCGAATTCGAGATTGAAGATGATCGTCCGGCCGCTCTCCCGCCGTTCCCCCCCGGGATAGACATGGCGGAACACCGGCGAAGATTGCAGCCTCTCCTGAAAGGTCAGAAAACCTGCGTGGCCCTTGGCAAGACCATCCATCCGGATGGTGATTCCTTCCTCTGAGATGTTCGGCCGGATCGCCGCCAACTTGATCCTGGGTGGAAGTACCTCTTCGAGCTGGTTGAACAGCTCGGTCCAGGAAAAGGTCCGGCGCAGGATGGCGTTGTTTGCGAAGATTGCCCGCCGGGATAGTCCCTTAAGATCCCACTTGGAAATCTCCCCCCGCTGCAGCCGATCCCGCTCCCCAATCTCGGCCAGGTGAATGGAGTGCCGCCGATGATCTTCCTTCAGCCGGGAAAGATCGCCGCCGTACCGTGTGAATGCGTAGATGTTATAGGTGAGGAAAAGGACGGCGAATCCCGCCAGGATTCCATAGGTCCAGAAAAATGGGGTGTAATTCCGGATGGGATCGGACGCAAGATTGATGTCGACGAACTTCATTCCTTCCTCCCCAATCCCATACCGATCAGAGGGACCATTCTCTGCCCAAGGAGAGGATCCGGCGGGTCGAGACCGGCCGCCATCTCGAATTCACCGATCGGGTTCAGGATCACCGTATCGGTTCCCGTCGCTTCCGGGAGGTTTTCCAGGAAACCGTCCGAGGCCGGTGTCGTGGCCCTAAGAACGCAGCAAGCCAGTTCCTTCCCGCCCAGCCGTTCCCGGTAGTAGGAAAGGGAACCGCGCAACTCACGCAAGGCCCATTCGTTCGAGGATCCATTCGAACTACTCGCGGAGGGCCGGCCTTTGGAGCGGAAGAAGAGGATCTCTTCACCGCAAACCACCGCCACCGTCAGAAACTCTTCGGTAAAGTTCACCAGGAGCCAGTCCTCGGAAGCAGGATTCCGGGAAAACCGTTCGTGGCGGCACAGGTTCAACAAGTTGAGAGAGGAGAGGTCGACGAGTCCCGGGTGCACCCCGTGGGCGCGAAACAGATCCTCATACTGGCGCAGAACTTTTCGATGCAGAACCACCGCGAGCAGGCTGCATTCCCCTTCGGGTTTCCTCTGAAGGATCTGATAGGCCAGTACGGCATCCTCCATCCGGAACGGAATGGTCTTCTGCAATCGGAACCGGATCAACGGAAGGATCTCCTTTTTCCGAAGCGGCAACTCCGAAAAAGCCAACAGGTTCACCCGCGCGACGTTATCGGGCAATAGAAGGGACAGGGTGTCCCCCTTGGAGACACCGAGGCGGTCCAGGACTCCGCCCAGAACCGTTCCTAGCCGGTCCGGGGAGAGTATGTTGGGTTTCGTGAAAGAGACGCTCCAGGACTCTTTCGGTATCGGGATCTGGGAAAAATGTTCGATGACCAAACCCTTTTCTTTCCTGTTCTTTTTCACGCCGAGACGCAGGGCAACCAGGCTTCCCCCCTCCATACCCACCGCCACCCGGGGATAATGGGGCCGAAGGAAAAGATCAAACCTGCCTTTCCATTCCAGCGCCATTTTTGGAATCTTGCCGTTCATATCGCCCCGTCCCCTCTCCGTCTCATTCGACGAAGGTCACCTTGTTGATCTCCTTCAGGGTGGTTTTCCCCTCCAGAACCCGCGCCAGAGCCGAATCCCTCAGGGTCAGCATCCCCTCTTCCTGGGCCACCCTCTTGATCTCAGAAGCTGATTTCCGCGCCAGGATCATTTCCCGTATCGAGTCCGACATATTGAGAAGCTCCGCAATGGCCATCCGGCCTCGATAGCCGGTCCCGTTGCATTCGATACATCCTTTGCCTTCGTAAAACTTGTGGGTCGTCGCCAGTTCCGGGTCCAGGCCCGACTCTTCAAGAGTCACGGGGTCCACCTGGATCTCCCTCTTGCAGCTGGCGCAGATATTCCTGACCAGTCTCTGCGCCAGAACACAATTCAGCGCCGAGACGAAGTTGTAGGGCTCCACTTTCATGTTCAAGAACCGGCCGAGTACATCGACAACATTGTTCGCGTGCACGGTGGTGAACACGAGATGCCCGGTGAGGGCGGACTGGATGGCGATATGAGCCGTCTCCTCGTCGCGGATCTCCCCTACCATGATCTTGTCCGGGTCGTGGCGGAGAATCGAGCGCAGGCCCCGGGAAAAGGTGAGCCCCTTTTTCTCGTTCACGGGAATCTGGGTGATTCCGGGAAGCTGGTATTCCACCGGATCCTCGATGGTGATGATCTTGACCTCGTCGGACTTGATCTCGGAAATGGCGGCGTACAGGGTCGTGGTCTTGCCGCTTCCCGTCGGACCGGTAACCAGGACCATTCCATACGGCTCCCATATGAATTTCCGGAATTTCTTCAGTTCCTCCTGGGTGAAGCCAAGAACCGAAAGGTTGAGATCCCGGAAGGATTCATTGGCCGACTGCTTGTCCAGGATCCGGATCACCGCGTCCTCGCCGTGGATGCTCGGCATGATCGACACCCGGAAATCGATTCCCCGGTTCTTCACCCTGATCTTGAAACGGCCGTCCTGGGGGATCCGTTTCTCGGCGATGTCGAGATCGGACATGACCTTGATCCGGGAAATGATGGTGGAGTGAAACTTCTTATCGATCGGCTCCATGGCCGGATACAAGACTCCATCGACACGGTATTTGATCACGACCTCCCGTTCCCGGGTCTCGATGTGGATGTCACTGGCCCGGCGCTGCAGGGCGTTGAAAATCGTCGAGTCGACCAGTTTGATGATGGGAGACTCGTCACCGGTGAGCTTGTCGATGGAGAGTTGCTCCTCTCCTTCCTCGTCCTCCTGGACTAGCTGCAGGCGGAACCCTTCGGTCGCCTCTTCCAGGACTCGCTGGGAACTTTCGCTTTTTTTCAGGATCTCCTGGATGGCCGAGGCGGTCGCCACCGACAGCTGGATCCGGGTGTTCAGGAGCACTTCCAGTTCATCCAGCTTCAGGACGTCGCTCGGGTCGTCGATGACCACAAGAAGCCCATCCTCACCCCGGCGGCATGGGATGAAGTTGTACCGGAACATCAGATCGACGGGGATGGAGCGAAACAGGTCATTATCGATCTGGAAGTCCTTCAGGTCGATGAAATCGAGCCCCAGCCGTTCCGCCAGACGGCGGGCGTGGAGATCCTCGGAGATGACCTCTTCCTCGGCGGGGACCACCAGGGAGGCCGGATCGGGGCGCGGGCTCTCTACGGTGAAGCCGGGATTCGGCGTGTTTGGTTTTTCTTCTTCCCGAGACATCATTCCCTCCGATCTTCAGAAACGTGTGGAGCCGTAGGACTGGAACAGGGGGAGATAGATCGCCATCAGCATACCGACCACGATGAGCCCCATCGACACCAGCATCGCCGGCTCCAGCAGGGTCACGACCGTGCTGAGGTCTTGATCGATCTCCTCATCAAAAAAATTGGAGATATTTTCCAGCATCTCATCCAGGGAACCGGTTGACTCCCCCACCTTGACCATCTCCAGAACGATGTCCTGAAACAACCCGGTTCCCTCCAACGATACCCACAAGGGTTCCCCCTCGCGGACCTTTGTCGCCACCGAGTTGAGCTTCCGCTGGAAGACCTGATTCCCCACCGCCTCGGCGCTGATCTCGATCGAGGCGACGAGAGGGATCCCTCCCGAAACCAGTGTTCCCAGGGTTCTACTGAAGCGGGAGACGCAATATTTTTGAATGATTCTTCCGAAGAAGGGAAGCCGGAGTTTCATCGCATCGATCCGCAAACGGCCGGCCGAGGTATTCTTGAGATAGGAGGAGAGCACCAGGAAACCGACTAAGGAGCCCAGGATCAGGAGAATATGGCCCGTGAAGAATTCCGAGATTCCCAGGAGAACCTTCGTGATCAGGGGAAGTTCGGCATCGAAGTCCTCGAAGAATTCCTGGAAGTTCGGAAGAACGAAGTAGAACATGAGCCCCATGAGGGCGACGGCGAGCAGAAGGATGACCGCCGGGTACACCAGGGCATTGCCGACCTTTTTCCGCAATGCGAGCATCGTCTTGTTGTAATTGATGTACCGCCGCAGGACTCCCGAGATTTCCCCGCTCCTCTCTCCCGACGCCAGGGAGGAAGAATAGATTCTCGGATAGAGATCACCCTGGGCCTCGAACGCCTCCGAGAGGCTTGCGCCGCCGCGCACAGCCACCCTCACCTCCTGCAAAGATTTTTTCAGGACCGGATTTTTCCGCCGTTCGATCAGAATGTCCAGGCAGGCCATTACCGGGAGTCCGGCCCGGATCAGCGCTTCCAGTTCCTGGTTGAAGACCAGAAATTCCCTGAACTTGAGTTTCCCCTTCCGCCCCCCAAAGGGCCAGAGAATGGATACCAACGGATTCTTCCGCCGTATACGGAGAACGAGATATTCGCGGCGCTCCAGGTCTTCGCGCAACGACTTGAGGTCGTCGGCCTCAAATGTCCTCTCTATGATCTCTCCGCTTGCATTTCCCAGCTTGCAAAAAAATTCCGGCATCTCTGCCCTCGCACTCAAAGCGTGGAGGCGCTGATCGTCACGAACAACGCCCGGTCATGGCCCTCGTTCTTCGAAGCGCCCAGAATGTACAGTTGATCCTGATTCAGATTCAGGCTGGTCGACAGGATGGATACATATTCCTGCTTGTGATCCGGGGTTTCCTGGAGCCGTTCCAGCGAGAAGCCGGCCAGCCGGACCGTGAGGACTCCCTGCCGTTCCCCCGCGTATTCAATGAAAAACCCGATGCGGTAGTTCCCCCCCACCTGGACCTCCGATCGCTCCCCCTCGGTGCCGATCACGGTTCCCGAACCGAGAAGACGGTAATTCTCCCACCGGCTGGTCACCTCATCGATCTTCCGGATGATATCCCTGACCCGGGGGGGGTGAACCCGATTGCCACTATCCTGTGTGGTTGCAAGAATCAAACGGAACGAGACCTCGACATTGCGTGGGGGGAGATCAAAGCCGGCGATCAGTTTCTCGATTAAATCGAGGACGGCCGGCGTATCGGTGATCGAAATGGTCTTCAGTTTCGGTTGCATCCAGATCGAACCCGCTTCCGTTACCTGCCCCTCGATCAGAAGGAACAGATCGGAGACTTCCTTGAAATGGGCCTGAAACACCCGTGTCTCCAGTTCCTCCGCCGGGCCGGTCTCATCCGCCCATACCGCCGGGAACAGAAACACCGCCAGCAGGATTCCCATTGCCATGCCGGGAACCGGCAGGGCGGCGCGGAGGGCCAGGTGCATGGGGTTCCATTTCACAGGTCGATACTTTCGTCGAAGATCAGGATCACCTCCGTTGGAGGTTCCCCCGCCTCTTCGATCAGGAAGTTGTACACGCGAGCGTTGGGCGAAGACAACGAATCTATGGTCGGTAAACCGGTCGAGGCATTCCGCACCGATGGACCATGGTCTTCTCTCAGGATCGAACCTGCCCTCCTTTGCGGCTTTTCCGGTAAGGAAGGCCGGGAAAGGAGGAACCAGCCACCAATCAACAGGACGGCCATGAAGGCGAACGCCGGGACTGGACGCCGGGCAAAGCCCCAAAAGGTGGCGCGGGAGGGTGGCTTTTCGATCTCGGCACGGATCCCGGGCCAGAATCGTGCCCAGAACTTCTCTTCATTGGCAAAATTGGCAAAATTGGCAAAATTGGCAAAATTGGCAGAATGAGCCGGCGATTCGAGCTGGCGGAATATCCGGAGCGGGTCAATCTGGGCGAACCGTTTCCGGCAATCATCACATCGATCCAGGTGACGGTCGCACTTGCGTTCGTCCCC
>JAPUIV010000205.1 GCA_027296665.1 Acidobacteriota bacterium
TGCCGGTCGAGGTGAACAGGGTCTCCCCGTTCTCCAGCTTGCGAAGGTCGAGGTCGAATTCGATCCCGGCCAGGGGGGAATTGCCAGGCGGACGGGCGTACAGTTGCGGGCGGGAGGCCGGGATACCACCGCCGCGATCGACCGGCGCGCCCGATTCGTCCACCTTGGGGCCGGAACCCCGCTCGGAGACCGCCCATCCCAGCACCGAGGGCAGGAGGGCCGATAGGAGGAGAAATGCCGGGAGAATCGGCCGAACCCGCCCCGAGGAGGCCGGGCCGGAACAGGCCGACAACTCCCCTGCCGGGGATCGACCGTCTTTCCGACCTCGGAATCCTACCGAGCCAGCGTCCATGATGGCGCACTCCCTCGGAGAGATAAACTGTTTAGCGGGCTACTCCCCTGATACGCCCTTAATGCAATGATGTCAATGGCGAAACGATCGGGAAGCGCCTCCCTGCGGACTTTTGAACCGCGAAACTCGATACCTCCGCCACCGCGGTTGCGATCAAAAAAGTCCCTGTGGTATAAGGGCGCCGGAGGAACCGATGCAGGCCGAGCGTTCATTCAATCTCAACGAGGCGAATGCCCTTCTCCCATCGCTCCGGAACCGGATGGGCCGGATCGTCAAGATTCACCGGCGGCTGAGGGAGATCCAGACGGCGCACAGGAAGTCATTCAACGAGGCCCGGATGAGGGGAAACGCTCCCGTCCACCCCGGCTACTTCCTCGGTCTGGAACGGATGCAGGCCGCCCTGCAAGGGGTGACGGCTCTGGGCTGCCATGTCAAAGATCTCGAAACCGGACTGATCGACTTCCCCGCCACCCGGGAAGGAAGAACCGTCTTCCTCTGCTGGCGACTCGGTGAAAACCAGGTGAGATACTGGCACGAGATCGATTCCGGGTTTGCCGGCCGGCTGCCCATCGATAACGATTTTCTTTGAATGGTGAAAATACCCGCCAGCACCGGCACATCCGCCCCTTCCTCCCTGTCGCGCCATTATCACGACGAGACCTGGCACACTCCCCAGGGCAAACTGATCCGGGAGGTGGTGTTCGGCATGAACGACGGCCTGATCACCACCATCGGGTTCCTGGCCGGGATCACCCTGGCGCTATCCGATCGAACCCTGGTTCTGATGGTGGTGATCGCGGAGGTCTGCGCCGGCACCCTGTCGATGAGCGTGGGGGCTTATCTCTCGGCGAAGTCCCAGCGGGAATTTTTCCAGCGGGAGATCGATCGGGAACGCCGGGAGATCGAGGAGGAGCCGGAGCGCGAAACGAACGAGATCCGGGAGATCTATCGGGAACGGGGGTTCAACGAGGAGGAGGTGGAGATCCTCGTCCGGCGGGTGACGGCCGACAAGGAGCGATTCCTCGACTTCATGTTGAAGGAGGAACTCGGTCTGGTGCGGGAATCGCTCGATGATCCCTGGACGGTTGGCGGTGTCATGGGAGTTTCATTCCTGGTCGGGGGGTTCATACCGTTGCTGCCCCTCCTTCTTTCCGCCATACAGAACCCGTTCCGGTACTCGCTGCTAGCCACCCTCGTGGCGCTGTTCGGCCTGGGGGTGGGGAAGGCGAGGCTGGCGCGGCGAAACCTCTGGCTGGGAGGACTGGAGATCCTCCTTATCGGGTCGTTGGCCGCCGGCCTCGGATTTCTTCTCGGCCTCCTGTTCCACCTCTAGCGCCAGATTCACGGCCTTTTTTTCTCTTCTTCCCGCAAAAGCCGGAGGACTGATTCCGGCGTATCGGCCTGCATGAACCTTTCACGAACCTGCGGATCCCGCAAGAGGCGGGCGATCCCGGCGAGGATCTTGACATGAAGGCTGGCGGAGTCGGGCGGTCCGATCAGAAGGAAGACCAGGTGGACCGGCTTGCCGTCCAGCGCGTCGAAGTCGAGCCCCTTGACCACCCGGGCAAAGGCGACCCGGCTCTGTTTCATCACATCGGTCTTGGCGTGGGGGATGGCCAGTCCCTCGCCGATTCCGGTGCTCATCATCTTTTCCCGATCGAGGATCTTTTCGAGTCCCACGCGCGTGTCCGAGATGGCGTTCTGTCTTCCCATCATGTCGACCATGCGGCGAAGACAATCGGTCTTGTCGGAAATCTCCAGGTTCGGGTCAATGAGTTCCCGTGAGATGTAATCGGTGAGTTTCATGGTTCCTGCCTCTTGTCCTCAAAGAAGATTCCCCACCAGACCCCAGAGGCCGGTGGGGAACAGACCCAGGTAAAGGGTCCCCGCGAGGGAAATCCCGATCCCGATGGCTCCCGCAAACGATATCCGGGGTTCCATCCCCTCCCGGGGAGCCCTTTTCATGTACATATATACAATGATATTCAAATAGTAGTAAGCCGAAATTGCGCTGAAGATAACGCCGAGGATCGCCAGGCCGACATGATGGGACCCGACGGCGGCGCGAAAGATGTAGAACTTGCCCATGAAACCGGCCGTTGGGGGAATGCCGGTCAAGGACAGCAGGAACAGCGTCATCGCCCCGGCCAGAATCGGCCGCCGGTAACCCAGACCGGCGTATTCGGCGAGATTGTGGGAGAAGCTTTCCCCCTTCCCTTCCTTCTGGCCGATGAGGCCGATGACCCCGAAGGCCCCCAGGGTCATGAAGGTGTAGGAGACCAGGTAGAACAGAATCCCCCGGACCCCGGCCTCGGTTGCGGTGGCGACTGCGATCAGAAGGTAACCGGCGTGCGCGATGCTGGAGTAAGCGAGAAGGCGCTTGACGTCATCCTGGGCGAGGGCGACCAGGTTGCCGACCACCATGGTGGCGACTGCGAGAAGGGCGAAGACCGGCCCCCAGGTCTCCCGGATCGCCGGGGCGGAGAAGGAGAGATACAGGACCCGCAACAATCCCCCGAAGGCCGCGGCCTTGGTGGCGGTGGCCATGAAGCCGGTGATGGCGGTGGGCGCTCCTTGATAGACATCCGGGGCCCAGGAGTGGAACGGCACGGCGGCGATCTTGAAGGCGAACCCGACAATCATCAACCCGAGACCGGCCCGCATGAAGCCGGAGGTTTCCCGGGCCGCGGCCCGGCCCAGGATCCTGCCGATTTCGGCCAGATCCAGGCTCCCCGACGCCCCGTACAGGAAGGCGATCCCGTACAGGATGAAACAGGTGGAGAAGGCCCCGAGAATGAAATATTTGAGGGCCGCCTCGATCGATTCCCTCCTCTCCCGGTGAATGCCGGACAGGATATAGAGCGAGATCGACAGCACCTCCAGGCCGAGAAAGATGACCAGGAGATTGGTTCCGGCGGTGAGAACCATCATCCCTACCGTGCAAAACAACAGCAAGGAATAGTACTCTCCCGATCGCCGGCCCAGGGCCCGCGCGCTCCGGAAGGAAAACAGGACGGTGATCCCGCAGGAGATCTGAAAAACCAGGTGGAGAACCAGGGCGAAACGATCCAGGACCAGCGCCCCGGCGAAGGATTCCGCCGGTCGACCCCAGAGGGCCGCGGTGGCCAGGCACGCGAGGAGGGTGCCGGACAGTGCCAGCCATCGGGCCATGAAGGCAGTTCGACTCCACCCGGTGCCGAGGATCAGAACCGCCAATCCGGTCGCCGACAGAAGGACCATCGGGAGAATGGTATGAATGGACAGATCCTGAGGAAGGATCAAGGCATTATCTCCTGAATTGCGAACCGAACATTAACGAAGAATCAGCCATAATACCACCGCGGCCCCGAACAGAAAGGTGAGCGCGTAGTTGCGGACGTACCCGGTCTGGAACAGTTTCAGGACATGCCCCGCCAGCCTTCCCATCCAGCCGCTCGCATCTACGATCCGGTTCACCACCCGGACATCGAACCTTTCCGAGGCGTTGCACAGCCCGTAGTACGGCCGCACCACCGCCGCGTCGTACAGCTCGTCCACCAGGTACTTCTCCTCCACCAGGCGGCACACCGGCGCCAGGGCGCCGCTACGCAACCGCGCCGCCTCCCGCGGCCTCGACAGCGTCCACCGCCAC
>JAPUIV010000206.1 GCA_027296665.1 Acidobacteriota bacterium
TGAGAATGTCCTGGGCCTGCTGATACCTGCCCCTCAGGAAAAGACTGTTTGCTTTTTCCACCATCGATTCGACCTTGATTCGTTTTTCCGCCTCCGAAAGGGGGCCAACGGCATCGAGCCTCGCCTCTGTTTCGGTTTCCACGGGAGGCGGCACCACGATCTCCTCCGCCTTGACCACGCGCGTTGAATCGAGACGGCTCCGAGGAATGGGCGGCGGCGAGGTCGAGGATTCAAGAGAACTCCCCGTTCCCGCGGAGCCGGACGGATCCTCGGTATGCCGGGAAGCGGTATTTCCCGTTCCACGCAGCACGAACCAGCCGATCCCCGCCGCGGCAAACATCAAGACTCCCAGGATGGCGAATCTCTTTCCTCCGAAGGACTTGCCGGCGGCCGGCTCCGGGGGAGCGGCGATTACGCGAGAGGGTCCTGCCTGAAAGGGAACGGCGTCGGGCATGTCCGATGGGCCTACGGGTTCCTCGGCTACCTCCCCGCCGTTCGGGAGTTCGGAGGCATCCGGAGGGGTATCCGGAGGGGCATCCTTTCCGAGCCTGTTGACGGAGTCGTCCAGGTCCAGTTGTGATAACTCGCTTTCCCACTGCCCGTATTCGGTTCCGCCTGCCTTGAGGGCGTCCGGTACCAGTTGAATCTCCTCCTCACCCTGTTTCCCCGGATCCTCGTCCGTGGCCAGGGGAGGAGACAGGGTCTCCTCCGTTACCGGCAACGGTTCGACCGTCTCCTCCTGCGGGATCTCCGGTTCCGGGACCGTTTGCGGGGTCGGTTCCGGGTCGGGTTGCGGAGTCAGTTGTGGAGTCGATTGGGATTCGGGTGGCGGATCAAGTTGTGGAGTTGGTTGTGTTTCGGGTTGCGGGTCAGATTGTGAAGTAGGCGCGGTCTTCTCCGCGACGCTCGGGGCAAAATCGTCTGGAATGAAATCTTCCATTGCCAGGGCTTCGTGGAGTTTCAGGACCTCGGGGTTCGAGCCATCGAGAACCAATGCCTCCTGGCATTCCCGGACCGCTCCGTCCCGATCGCCCTTCTTGAGAAGTTCCCATCCCTGGCCGACATGTTTTTGAATCGAGTTCTCGGCCGCCTGGCTCATTTTCAGCAACGCCTGCAGGTCGCCGATCCCGTCCATCGTCGCGGGCGGCTTGGCGGCCGATGGTTCCCCTTCACCCGCCTTCGGATCGATCTCGGCATTGCCGCCCGCCTCCAGGAGGAGCTTCGCCATCTTGATCCCTTCCTTCGCCCGGAGGGCCTCCGGGTCCAGGGTCAGGGCTTTCTCCCAGGCATGGATCGCCTCGTGGTAATCGCCTCCGTGGTACTTGCTTTCTGCCAGATCCAGGATCTTTTTCAGCTTCTCAGATGCGGTCATTCTCCACCCTCTGGCCATTCGATTTGACCCGTATAGAGAAAAATCTAAAGCGATTGCGGTGGATGTCAAATGAACCGGCAGGTTTTTCGGGATGGCGTCAAAATTCTGGCGGGGCGTTCTCAGGAGGCCGGGAATTGACTCAGGAATTTGTCCCGGCAAACGGTCGAGCAGAAGTAATGAAGGGATCCATCGTGTTGTAGCCGGATGGCGGAGGCGGGTGAAAGGTGGGTGTTGCAGATCCGGTCCCGGACCAGTTTCTCCCCGGCGGGCGGTGCTCCCCCTCCCGGGCTGACGCGGCTTTGGGGCTTACTCCCCTGGAGACGGCGAATCAGGTAAATGACCATCCCCACCGCCAGTATGGCGATGATCTGGCGCACCTCTCAGGCCCCCTCCCCCGCCGATTCCTCCATTTCGGCCATCTTCTTGCGAATCTCCTGGAGCTGGGGAAGACCCGGACGGATTCGATCGACCTGGGCGAAGGCATCCTCGGCGGCTTTCCGATCGTGATCCAGGGCGAAGGCCGCGAGTCCGAGGGCCAACCAGGATTGCCAGTGGTCCGGGTCGATGACGACCGACTCGTGGAACAGGTCGCGCACCTCGTCGGTGAGCTCCATGCGAAGGAAGTATTCGCCCACCGCGGTGCGCAACTCCAGGTCCCGGGGAGTTGCTTTCAAGGCCATTCGGAAATAGCCCGCGGCATCTTCGAATTTGAAGGCCTGAAAATAGATGTCGCCAAGTTCCATCAGAGGATCAATCCGGGTGGGATCCTCAATCACATGTTGTTTCAGGTGCTCGATCCGATCTTGGATCTTCTCCATCAGGGAATCCCCCGTCAGTTCCTCCTGAACACCCGGAAGAGGATCCGCCGCGCGGGGGGGGCCACCGCGCACGTGCGGGGCGTACATCTGGAAGGCGGTGATGAAACCGAGAATCAATCCGAACAAGATTCCGGCTACGCCGAAGGCCATCGATTCCCGTTTCATGTCAGCACCATTTTGCGGAAAGTAGCACGAACCCCGTGGGGGAGTCAAGAAACAGCGGCAGCCGCGGCATGGTACAATGCGGTCCAGGATCGCCATGCCGGAACCAACGCAAAATCTGTTCGGGTCGGAGGAGATCACCCTCCGGGAGCGGCTCGCCCCGGTCACCCCGCACCCCTTTCATGCCGGTCAGATCTTCCACTGGATCTACGGCAGAGGAGTCACCGATTTCGGGAAGATGACCGATCTTCCCCTTCCCATCCGCGCGGTTCTGAACGATCGGTTCCGGATCCACCCTCCCGCCATCGCGAGCGTTGCGCGGGCGGCCGACGGGACCACAAAGTTCACCATCCGGCTCGAGGACGGCGAGGAGGTGGAGTCGGTGTTGATCCCCGAGGGCCGGCGTATCACCCTCTGTATTTCCTCCCAGGTGGGCTGCGCCCTCGGCTGCCGCTTCTGCCTGACCGCCGAAATGGGCCTGCGGCGAAACCTGACTCCCGGCGAGATCGTCGGGCAGGTATGGTCCCTCCGGCAACATGCCGGGCTCTTTGACCGCACCTTCAACCTGGTGCTGATGGGGATGGGAGAGCCGATGTGCAACCTGGATGCGGTGATGGCGGCCCTGGGCATCCTGGCGGACCAGAGAAGCTTTGCCACCCCCATCCGCCGCGTCACCCTCTCCACCGTTGGCCACGTGCCCGGCATCCGGGCGCTGGCCCGTTACCCCGATCGGCCCCGGCTGGCGATCTCGCTGGTGGCGACAACCGACGCGCAACGCGACCGGCTCATGCCGATCAACCGGAAATACCCGATCCGGGAACTATTTTCCGCCCTGCGGGAATATCCCCTCCGGCCTAAGGAGCGGATCACTTTTGAATTCGTCCTCATGGCCGGCATCAATGACTCTCTCGAGGAAGCCCGGCGCCTTGCGCGGCTCCTGCACGGCCTCCGTTCCAAGGTCAACCTGATCCGGTACAACCGGACCGGACGGGGCGAATTCTCCCCGCCGGCCGAGTACCGGGTAAAACGATTCCGCGACCGGCTCCTCGAGCTTGGCATTCCGGTCTCCATCCGGAAACAGAAGGGAGAGGAGATCTACGCCGCCTGCGGGCAGCTCGCCCTGCGGCGGGACGTGCCTCCACCCGGCGGGAAAGCGGGCGGCGGCGGCCCGCAATCCGGGAGGTCCGGGTGATCCAACTGGCGGGCAAGGTGGCGGTTGTCACCGGCGGATCGCGCGGGATTGGCCGCGCTTGCGGCCTGGCCCTTGCCGGGGCGGGAGCGCGGGTCGTCCTCGGGTACCGGCAGGAGTTCGCGGCCGTGGAGCGGACGGCCGCAGAGATCCGGAAGGGGGGTGGAGAGGCGTTGCCCGTCCAGGCGGACGTTTCCTCCGACCCCGATTGCCGCCGGTTGATGCAGGCGGCCGCGGAGACCTTTGGCCGCCTGGATATTCTCGTGAACAATGCCGGCATCTG
Source organism: Acidobacteriota bacterium (assembly GCA_027296665.1). Taxonomy (GTDB): domain Bacteria; phylum Acidobacteriota; class Polarisedimenticolia; order JAPUIV01; family JAPUIV01; genus JAPUIV01. The sequence goes on from JAPUIV010000206.1 coordinate 3,825, forward strand.
GAAGGAGGCCGCGG
>JAPUIV010000207.1 GCA_027296665.1 Acidobacteriota bacterium
CGAAAAGAATCGGCCTCCGATCGGAAAAATCTATAATATGTCCGGGATGTGGATCGACGTCGTTCTATGCCTGATAGCCGTGGGCTTGCTCTACCTGTCCGCCGAGGCGCTGGTGGGTGGCTCCACCCGTCTCGCCAAGGCGTTGGGCGTGCCGGCCCTGGTGGTGGGATTGACGGTGGTCGCCTTCGGCACCTCCGCCCCCGAACTGGTGGTATCCCTTCTGGCCGCCTCCAGGGACCAGATACCGATCAGTCTCGGGAACATCATCGGCAGCAACGTCGCTAACATCGGCCTGATCATCGGCCTGGTCTCCCTGTTCCGGCCGATGCCGGCAAACCCAGCCCTCCTCCGCCGGGATCTTCCGGTGCTCTGCGGTACCATGGCTCTGTACTTCGCCCTGGCGTACACCGGTTCGATCGGCCGCCCGCAGGGCGCCCTTCTGTTTCTCGGGATCATCGCCTATTCCACACTGCTGACCCGCCAGGCGATTCGCCAGGCGAACCCAAAAAAAATCCCCGCGGTGGTCACGGGAGAAAGATCTGTTGCAGGGAACCGATTCCGGGACGGCGCCCTTGTGGTGGCGGGTCTCGGGGGGCTGGTCCTTGCCGGCCATCTCCTGGTGACCTCCGCCACCGGAGTGGCAAGAGCCCTGGGCATGAGCGAATGGGTGATTGGCGTCACCCTGGTGGCCCTGGGAACCTCGATTCCCGAGATCGCCACATCGTTCGTCGCCGTCTTCCGGGGCCACCCCGACATCGCACTGGGCAACGCGATCGGCAGCAACATTTTCAATGTCCTCCTGGTCCAGGGGGTGGTCTCCCTCTACCGGCCGGTCCCGATCTCCTCCTCTCTGCTCCTCTTCGAATTCCCCCTGATGCTGGGGTTAAGCCTGTTCCTCTTCCTCATGCTCAGAATCCGGCCGCGGGTCGGTCGCTGGCAGGGTGTCCTGCTTCTCCTGGCCTACCTGGGATTCATCTGGGTCAAGGTCCTGAATCCCGCCTGAATCCGGACCGCCCCTGTGCTATACTTTTCCGAAGGGATTTAACATGTTTTCAACGAGATACACCCTTCTGCGGGTGGTTCTGGGGGCAGGTTTCCTGTTCACCGCCTCGACCCTCCCGAGGGGGGCGACCCAGGACACCAATTTTCTGGACAATGCCACCAAGAAATGGCGGGAAGGCCCCGTCCGTTATTTCCTCACCAAAGAGGAAGACGAACTGTACAAGCGCATGAAGACAAAGGAGGACCGGAGAGCGTTCATCTACCGGTTCTGGCTCCTGCGGGATCCCACCCCGGGGTCTCCCGCGAACGAGTTCAAGGGCAGCTTCCGCAGGCGCGTCATGGATGCCAACCGGCTGTTCACTGAAACAACCAAACCGGGCTGGAAAACCGATATGGGGAAGATCTATATCCTCATTGGGCCACCGGACGAACAGCACCGGGACACCATGGCCCGGAATCACCGGGGGACGGTGATCTGGACCTACCGGTCCCTTCCGGGCACCACCATCGGGCCCAACGTCGTCGTCGCCTTCGCGAAGGATACCTCCGGAGAGTTCGTCCTCAGCACCTCCCCCACCGTCGATGCCGAGGTGGCCGGCCTGACTCGCCTGCTCGGGTTTGACCGCAACCTGGGGATGTCCCGGGCCGACATGATGAAGCAATTCGGCCGGGATCCGTTGCTGATGGCGGCGGGCGCCCCGATGGGGATGTCCGAACTGGAGATCCAGGGTCAACTGGCCGAGATCCAGCATCTCCCTCCGCCGGATGCTATCCTTAACGAACTGGTCACCACCGAAGCCTATTTCGACGCAATCCCGTTCAAAACCGAAGTGAACTATTTCCAGGCCCGAGACGGTTCCACCTACACAACCATCACCCTGGGGGTTCCCTCCGCTTCCGTCTTCTACACGACGATCAGGGGCAAGGACCGGCCCGATGTGAGGGTGTTCGCCCGGCTTCTGGACCCGGACGACGGAACGGTGGTCCAGAACCTCGCCGCGGATGGCATCTTCAAGCCGGGCTTTGACAATGATTCAGTCTCCATTGACGGCACATTGATTTTCCAGGCGGCGGTGAACGTTGTACCCGGGCGGTACACGCTTCTGGTGGGGTTGGAGGATCGGGCCAGCAGCCGGGTCGGGACTTCCCGCAAATTGATCGTGATCCCGGACCTCACCGGCACCCGTCTTCGCCTCAGCAGCATCACCCTGGCCGACCGGATCGATCCTTTACAGGTTCTGCCCGCGCCCGGCACTCCGTATATCCTCGGCAACTTCCTGGTCGTTCCCAAATCGTCCCCGGAATTCCGTAAGACCGAACCATTTCAGATTTACTACCAGGTTTACGGAGTAAAGATGGATGAGTCCACCGGAAAACAGGACCTGGAAATCATCTATTCCTTCCACCGGCTGGAGAAAGGGGAATATCAATTTTACGGGCGGCAGACCATTCTTCACTCCAGTTCGGCGGCCCAGGGATTTTCGATCCCGATCGATCAATGGCCTGAGGGTGAATACCGGCTCGATGTCAGCGTCACCGATCATGGCAGTTCGGAAACCACGGTCGAGCAGGTGAAATTCAAGATTCTCTGAATTCCAGGAAAGATTTTCCCTCGCCGGATAAAAAGCCAAGCAGTCCGGAAACGGCCCGGCCGCGGTGGCTCACCCGGTTCTTTTCTCCAGCGCCAAGCTCGGCGAAGGTGACACCCGCGGGAGGATAGTGGAAAACGGGATCGAATCCGAACCGGCCGGGTCCGGCGATCCGGCTGGCGATCCGCCCCCGGCAGGATCCTTGAAAGGTCCGGATCAATTTTCCCCGCCGGGCCAGCGCGACGACACATTGAAACGCCGCACACCGGCCCTCCTCGGGAACCTCCTTCAACAGAGACAGATGCTCCCGGCATTTTTCGACTGAAGTCGCGCCTTCTCCCGCGAACCTGGCCGAGAAGATTCCCGGTTTCCCATCCAACGCTTCGACCTCGAGCCCGGAATCGTCCGCC
>JAPUIV010000208.1 GCA_027296665.1 Acidobacteriota bacterium
ATGCGCATGAAGGGGCACGCGGAGCATGACGACTTCCGTTACGTTCCGGCCGATCTTCTGGAGAAATGGAAGCGGAAGGACCCGATCGACCGCTTCACCGGCAAGCTGCGGGAACGGAAGGTCTTGACCGGCGAACGGGAAGACGAAATCACCCGGCGAGTCGCCGGAACCCTCGACGAGGCGGTCCGGTTCGCGGAGGAGTCTCCCCTGCCGGAGCCGGCCGAGGCGGCCCAGGATGTGTACGCGGAGAGCGATTAAACAGGAGAGCCAGAACATGGGAGCAATCACTTACATTCAGGCAATCAGCGACGGGTTGCGCGAGGAGATGCGGCGCGATGATTCCGTTTTCCTCCTCGGAGAGGATATCGGGATCTACGGCGGGGCCTTCAAGGTCACCAAGGGCTTCATCGAGGAGTTCGGCCCCGAGCGCGTGATCGATACCCCCCTGGCGGAATCAGCGATCATCGGAGTCTCGATCGGGGCCGCCCTGATGGGGCTCCGCCCGGTGGCCGAGATGCAGTTCGCCGATTTCATTTCATGCGCCTTCAACCAGGTAGTGAACAACGCCGCCAAGATCCATTACCGGTGGGGCGCCTCGGTGCCGATGACCATCCGCTGCCCCTCGGGGGGCGGCGTGCACGGCGGGCCGTACCACTCGCAGAATAACGAGGCATGGTTCTTTCACACGCCGGGCCTCAAGGTGGTCGCCCCCTCGACCCCATACGACGCCAAGGGACTGATCAAATCGGCGGTCCGCGACCCCAACCCGGTCCTCTACTTCGAGCACAAGTTCCTGTACAGGCGGATCAAGGAGGAATTGCCGGAGGAGGAGATCATCGTTCCGATCGGCGAAGGCGATATCAAGCGCGAGGGGCGGGACATCACCATCGTGACCTACGGCTCCATGGTCCACGTCTCCCTGGAGGCGGCGGAGACCCTGGCCAACGAGGGGATCGAATGCGAGATCGTCGATCTCCGATCCATTCTGCCGTTCGACAAGGCTATGATCCTCGATTCGGTGAGGAAAACCAATCGCGTACTGATTGTTCATGAGGATGTTTTGACCGGCGGGATCGGCGGGGAGATCTCCGCCGTCATCTCCGAGGAGGCCTTCGAACAGCTCGACGCGCCGATCATGCGGATCGCGTCGATCGACACGCCGGTCCCCTACAGCCCTCCCCTGGAGGAGTTCTTCCTGCCCAACAAGGAGAAGGTGATCAACGCGCTCAGAAAGCTTGCCGCCTATTAGGAGGCGCCGGAAGGAGTGAAGTTCGATGAAAGTCGATGTGGTAATGCCGCAGCTCGGCGAAAGCGTCGCCGAGGGCACCGTGGTCAAGTGGATGAAGAAACCGGGCGACTCCATCGCCATGGATGAATCGATCCTGGAGATCACCACCGACAAGGTCGATTCCGAGATCCCCGCGCCCGCCGCCGGCACCCTGGTGGAGATCCTGACGCAGGAGGGGGAGACGGTGGCCGTGGGGACTCCGATCGCGCGGATCGAGACGGAGGCCGGGGCGACAGCGGTCCCCTCCCGTCCCAGCTCCCGGGACACCTCCGTCCATGACGGATCCGACCGGCCGGGAACCAAGGTGGTCGTGTACCGCCGGCCGGGGGCGGTGACCGCGAAGAAACCGACGACCGGCAAGCGGTTCTACTCCCCCCTGGTGCGCAGCATCGCAAGAACGGAAGGGATCTCGGCGGTGGAACTGGAATCGGTGGCCGGCAGCGGCGACCGCGGCCGGGTGACCAAGAAGGATATCCTCGCATTCCTGGATGCCCGGGGGGCTGCAACCGCGATCTCTCCCGCCCTCGCCGCCCCTGCGATGGCCCGGCCGGCCGGGCCGGTGGAGGAGATCCCGATGGATCGCATGCGCAAGGCGATCGCCGAGCACATGATCCGGAGCGTCCAGACCTCCGCCCATGTCACCTCGATCTCCGAGGCCGACGTATCGGCGATCGTCCGGTTTCGCGAGAAGTTCAAAGATCCCTTTCGGCGCCAGGAGGGGATCTCCTTGACCTATACCCCCTTCTTCGCCAAGGCGGTGGTCAAGGCCTTGAAGGAGTTCCCCCTGCTGAACAGCAGCCTCGATGGCGACCGGATCCTCCTGAAGCGGGCCATCCACCTCGGCATCGCCGTCTCCCTCGACGACGGCAAGGGCCTGATCGTGCCGGTCATCCGCGACGCCGACGAGAAAAACTTTCTCGGCCTTGCCAAGACCATCGTCGATCTGTCGAACCGGGCGCGAATCAAGAAGCTCGTCCCGGACGAGGTTCAGGGCGGCACTTTCACCATCACCAATCCCGGCATCTTCGGCGGCCTGATCGGCACCCCGATCATCAACCAGCCGCAGGTGGGTATTCTCGGCACCGGGGCGATCGTGAAACGCCCCGTGGTCATAAACGACGCCATCGCCATCCGGTCGATGATGTACCTGTCGCTCTCCTATGATCACCGGATCATCGATGGGGCGATGGGCACCCTCTACCTGCAGCGGGTCGTGCAGTACCTCGAGTCATTCGATCCCAAGGAACTCGGCTGGAATGTCCGGTAAATCCACCGCCTCCCCGGCGCCCCGCACCGGCCGGCCGGCCTGGCTGCGCGTCCAGATACCGCACGGCGACACCTATTTCCGCCTGAAACGGCTTCTCCGCCGGCAGGACCTGCACACCGTTTGCGAGAGCGCCAACTGCCCCAACATCGGCGAGTGCTGGTCGCGCGGCACTGCCACCATCATGATCCTGGGAAACATCTGCACCCGGAGTTGCGGGTTCTGCGACGTGCGCACCGGCCGGCCTTTCGCGGTGGATCCAGGCGAACCGGGCCGCGTGGCCGAGACGGTCCATACCATGGGATTGCGCTACGCCGTGATCACCTCGGTCGACCGGGACGATCTCGAGGATGGCGGCGCGGCGATCTGGGCCGCCACCATCCGGGAGGTCAAGAAAAGAAACCCGGACTGTCCCGTGGAGGCATTGATCGGGGACTTCCGGGGATCGGAACCATGCCTGGAGACCGTTCTCGCCGCGGCCCCGGATGTCCTGGCCCATAACGTCGAGACCGTACCGCGCCTTCACCCGGCGGTCCGCCCGCAGGGGAAATACCGGCGGGCCCTGGAACTGCTCGGGCGCGCCCGGCGGGCCGGCTTCATCACCAAGACCAGTCTGATCCTCGGATTGGGAGAGAGGGAAGAAGAAATCATCGAGGTTCTCGAGGATCTGCGCGGCGTCGATTGCCAGATCCTCACCCTGGGCCAGTACCTGCGGCCATCTCCGGAACACCTACCGATCGAGAAGTATTACCGGCCAGAGGAGTTCGACCGTCTCGGGGCGGCGGCAAGAGCGATGGGATTCCCCCATGTCGCCTCCGGCCCCCTGGTCCGCAGCTCCTATCTGGCCGAGACCCATTTCGACCGTCTCAAAACCTCAAGGGGATCCGCACCGGATCCGATAGGCTCCGCTCAGCAATACCACGGTTCGGTGAGATAGGGAACGGCCACGGCCGGCAAGGCTTCGGGAGTATCCAGCACCGCCGGGTCGACCTCCCCCCCCGCCCCGGCCGCTGCCTTCCAGATCTCCCCGAATACCGATTTCCGGTCCCGACTCTCTTCCTCCCCGCCGGAAACGATCGCTTCGATCCGGCGCTGCAGCTGATCGACACGCGGATCCGGATTCCTCCAGGGATGCACCAGCTTCTCTTCGTCGACCGGGTCGATCACGCAGCGCACTTCCGGCCGCTCCAGAAGCAGCGATCCCGGCGGAACGAGGAGCCGGATCGCCAGCTGGATCGGGGCGACATGGCCGGTCAGGCGGAGGCCATCGAGGGTGCGCAGGAGATCCCGGTAGCCCGTCAATGTGGTCCAGGGTGTGAAGGGAATGAAGGTCGGGGAAAGGACTAATCCTTCCCTCTCGAAAACCCGGACCAGTTCGAGAAAATCGCTCCGGCTGTGTCCCTTGTCGAGAATCGACAGGACCCGGTCGTCCAGAGACTCCACCGCCGTGGTAACGAACAGGCACCCGGTCTGCCGTAAACGGGAGATATGCTCCCGGTGGCGCAGGAGATGCTCCACCTTGATGGTCACGTCGTAGGTCAGGCCGGGAAATTGTTCGTGAAGATCGGCCGCGATTCCCAGGGAATATTTCGGGGCGTTGAAGAAGTCGGGATCGCCGAAGGTGATATGCCGGGCGCCGGCGGCCACCTGCTGCCGGATATCGCCCAGGACCACTTCGCGGTCCACGATCCGGAACCGGCCGCCGTAGACCGGCACCACCGGACAGTGCCGGCAAAGATGCCGGCAGCCGCGGCTCGCCTCGACATAACCGGTCACCAGTTCCCGGTCGCCGTGCCGGAGCCGGGCGTAGCGGGTCAACGGCGGCAGAAGGGCGCGGTCGGGAAGCAGGAATTTCTGCCGCCCGAGAAAGGCGGCCGGCGCGGAACCATTCATGCCGCCGCTTCCCTTACCGGCCCGGATCCTCTCCGCCAGGGAGAGCAGGCCGCTCTCGAACTCCCCGGCGATGAGGTGCGCCACTCCCCGGCGCCCAAAGTAGCCGGGACGCACGGCGGCGTAAAGCCCGTAGAAACAGAGGTCGGCCCGTTGATTCAACTGCCGGATGCGGGGAAGGAGCGCGACCGCCATGCGGGTGGCGGTATGCATCGGCACATGGAAGGCGATCAGATCGGCCGCCCTGATGGCCGCTTCATCGATCTCCTCGACCGACAGATCGAGACAGCGCACTCCGAAACCGGCCCGCCGCAGCCAGGCGGCAGGTTCCGCCAGGCCGAACGGCTGGCGGCCGAGGTCGTAACAGGATATGAGAACGGTGTTCACCGAACTGATGCCGCTCCGGAAGGAAAATCGGTTATCCTCAACCAATGGAACCCAGGGTCCTGCTTCTCATGCCGACCTCCACCTACCGGGTGGCGGACTTCCTGAAAGCGGCCAGGAAGCTGGGGGTTCGCGCATCGATCGGTTCGGAGGAGCATCAGGCCCTTGCCGATTATACCCCGGGGGAGACCCTGGCCCTCGATTTTCGCAACCTCGAGGCCTCGACCGCCCGCATCCGCGATTTCGCGGAACACTACCCGATCGCCGCCATCCTGTCCCTGGACGACCAGGCGGCCCTTCTTGCCGCCCACGCCTCCAGGAGCCTGCATCTGCCCGGCAATCCGGTCGAGGCGGCGCGCGCCGTGGGAAACAAGTTCCTGTTCCGGAAACGGTGCGCCGGGGCCGGGATCCTCACTCCACCTTTTGCCTGCCATTCGATCGACGAACCGCCGGAAAAGATCGCCTCCCGCGCATCCTATCCCTGCGTTCTGAAACCGTTGTCGCTGGCCGGCAGCCGCGGGGTGATCCGGGCCGACACCGGATCGGAATTCGTGGCGGCTTTCGGCCGTCTGGCCAGAATCCTGCGGTCGCCCGCGGTCCGGCGCCGCTGCCCCGACACGGCCGGTTCGATCCTGGTGGAAGCATTCATCCCGGGAAGGGAGTTCGCGGTCGATGGGCTTCTTTCGGGTGGAAAGTTCCGACCCCTCGCGATCTTCGACAAACCCGATCCGATGGCCGGTCCCTTCTTCGAGGAGACCATCTACGTCACCCCGGCCCGGCTTTCGGTCCCGGAGAGAGATCGGCTCCTGGCCTGCCTGCACGCTTGCGTGGCCGCGATCGATCTCCGGGAAGGACCGGTGCACGCCGAGTTCCGCATGAACGATCAGGGGGTCTGGCCGATCGACATGGCCGCCCGTTCGATCGGCGGCCTCTGTTCCCGGAGCCTGAGTTTCGGAGAGGATACCAGCCTGGAAGAGGTGATCCTCCTGGCCGCCACCGCGCAAGAACAAGAAGAGTTGAAACCGAAGGAGGGCGCCTCCGGCGTGATGATGATCCCGATCCCGGGCACCGGGATCCTCCAGGAGGTCCGCGGTGTGGAGAAAGCCCTGAATGTGGAAGGCATTCACCAGATTCAAATGACCGTCCATCCGGGACAGCAGATCCTTCCCCTGCCGGAAGGGAACCACTATCTCGGCTTCCTGTTCGCCCGCGGCGAGGCGCCCCGCCAGGTGGAGGAGAGCCTGAGAAAAGCCCACCGCCTTCTGGAATTCGTCATCCTGCCGGAAGGGAAAGAGTAGAGATAGGTTATTTTCCCGGCTGATAGTAGGGGTTGGACCCGGAGGCATGGTCGGTGACGTCGAGAACCTCGGTGATCGAGGGAATCTGCTCCTGGATCATGTTCTGGATACCATGCTTCAGGGTGACGTCGACCATGCCGCACCCCTGGCACCCACCTCCCAGCCGGACATAGACCCGGTTTTCCTCGACGTTGATCAGTTCGACGAAGCCGCCGTGGCTCGCCACCCCCGGATTGATCTTCTCGTCGATCAGTTTCTGGATCGCGGGGCCGCGGGGATCCTTGATGACCGTCTTGGGAGGGTCGATCTTGAATCCCGGCCCGGTGGCGGAAACGACAAAATCAACCGACCCGCCCTCAAGTTCCTTTTTACTGGCCGGATCGATGATCACGCGGAACCCGCCGCCATCAAACTCTTCATCGACCGCTTCCTTCTCGGCCGCGGGAACGAAGGCCATACTGTGCCGGTGAGGGGGCGGCGCTTCCTTATTCACCTTCACCCGCAGGACCATATCATCCCCGTTCTCCTCGGCCTTCAGGGCCGACAAGACCTCCTGGATCGCCCGTTCGCTGAATTTGAGCATTGGTCCCTCCACCCATTATTATATTCCCACCCGGGTACCGGGGGCAACCCCCCCCTATCAGTACATCACTTTGGTGAAATGAATTTCTTCCCCTCCGACGACCCGGGAAAGGGGCAGTCATCGACCAGGAAGCAGTCCTCGCACCCCGGCCGCCGCGCCTTGCAGACCTGCCTGCCGTGCAGGATCATGCTGTGGGAGAAGAAGGTCCACTCCCCGTCGGGAAGGATCCGCATCAGGTCGCGTTCGATCTGGACCGGATCGGTCTGGTGGGTCAGGCCCATGCGCCCGGATAGCCGTTTTACGTGGGTGTCGACCGTGATCGCCGGTTTTCCGAACCAGCTCCCCAATAGGACGTTCGCGGTCTTCCTGCCGACCCCCGCAAGTTGTATCAGATCGTCCATCCGGTCCGGCACCTTGCCGCCGTGCCGGTCCATGATCGCCTCGCATGCCGCCGCGATGCTTCTGGCCTTGTTCCTGAAAAAGCCGGACGGCCGGATGTCCAGTTCGAGCTCCTCGCGGGGAACCCGGACATAATCGCTCGCCTTGCGGTATTTGCGAAACAGATCCTTGGTGAGACGGTTCACCCGTTCATCGGTGCACTGGGCCGAGAGAATGGTCGCCACGAGAAGTTCCAGGGGGCTCCGGTGGTCCAGGGTGCAGGATGCGGAAGGATAGTTGGCATGCAGCCCGGCGAGAAGCTTAATGGAAAATCTCATCGATCCGGGTCGAGATCGATCCCTTCGGGAACCTGGGGAGGAAATTCGATCCCGTGGAAATTGATCTCCCGGCGGCGCCTCTGATCGGAGAGATCCTCCGAAATGTGGCCCCGTTCGTCGATCTCGGCGCCCAGGAAGGCCTCGAAGTGGAACTCGCAGAATCTCTGGAAATATTCAGGCTCGCGGCACCGGGTCACGCCGTCATAACTGGTGATGAACCGGCATTGTTTCATCTCGATTCGCTCCAGTCCAGGACGATGCCTCCCGGACCGGCAACGATCCTGCCGATGATCCGGGCCGCCCCGGCCCCGGCGGCGTGCAGCGCCCGCAACATCGCCTCCGCACGGTCAGCCGCTACGGCTATCAACAGGCCCCCGGAGGTCTGGGGATCGTACATGACCTCCACATGCTCGGATGGCGGGGTTCCACCCTGCTTGAGGCGGGCGGCAGTCGCCTCCCGGTTCGATTCCGTGTTCCCCGTCCGGACACCTTCTCCGATCTGCTCGAGAACTCCGGTGAAGAGGGGAATTCTTTTGAGATCCAGAACCATCTCGACACTGCTCCCCGCCGCCATCTCCAGCGCGTGACCGGCCAGACCGAACCCGGTCACGTCGGTGCAGGCATGCACCCCGGGTTCGCTGGCGGCGGCTTCCCCCGCTGCTCGGTTCAATGCGGCCATGCTGCGGATCGCCTCCTCGAGCCCCTTCTCCACCGGCCGGTCCTGGCGCGCCGCCTGGGTGATGACCCCCGTACCGATCGGTTTCGTCAGGATCAAAACATCCCCCGCCCTGGCGGTGGAGTTCCTCAAGATCTTGTCGGGATGGACCACCCCCGTGACCGACAGGCCGTACTTGAGCTCCGGGTCGCGGATGCTGTGCCCGCCGAGCAGGTGCGCCCCGGCCTCCCGGACCTTCCGGTAACCCCCCGCCAGGATCTTCCGTAGGGTGGAAATTTCGACCTTGTCGGAGGGAAAATTGCAGAGGTTTAGGACGGTGACGGGGGTGGCGCCCATGGCGTAGATATCGCTCAGGGAGTTGGCCGCGGCGATCTGGCCGTACAGATCGGGATCGTCCACGATCGGGGTGATGTAGTCGACCGACTGCACCACGGCCAAATCGTCCCGGAGGCGGAAAACTCCCGCGTCGTCGGAGGTCGACATATCGACCAGAACCCGGTTATCGGCCGCCGGCGAGAAGCCTTGCAACAATCGTTCCAGGTCCACCGGACCCAGTTTGGCCGCTCACCCGCCGGAGCTGACCAGATGGGTCAGCCGTTTTTTCTCCGTCATGCTGTTCCTTCCACTCCTACCATCCCCGCGTGGAACGGATCCCGCAAACCGCGGAGATCCCCCGAAACCTCGCCCCGCCGGAAGATCAAGACCTTGAACTGCTCTCCCATTCCGCCCGGCTGGATCAACTGGCGCAGGGCGAGGCGTTCCCGCACCGATCCCACATCGGCACGGCCGGCGATCGACTCGATCCGTTCCAGTAGACCCATCGAGATCAGGAACCGCATCTGGTTGGTGATGCCGCAACTTCGCCATCCGGCCCGTTCGGCGGCGCGGATCAACGCGGTGAAGTTCAGGTGGGCGGTGAGATCCCGCTCGCCCACGTCGCGGTAGAACTCCTCCGAGGCGCGGTGGCGATGGTAACTCAGCAGGGTGCCGCGGGCGCGTTCCGGGGCGTACAGTTCCCGAGCCGGATAGCCGTAGTCGATGACGATCCAGTACCCGTTGCCGATCACGCGGGCGGTCGCCCGCGCCCATTCGAGGGCGCCGAGATTCACTTCCGCCTGCTGGCCCTCTTCGAGGCGGATCTTCTCCTCGCGGAGATAGGCGGCTATCTCTTTCCCGACCGGTTCCCCCTCGGTCTCGACAAACTCCCCATCCCTGGCCGAGACGAAGATCTCTCGAAGCCTGCCCTTCCGGATGACCACCCGGTGAACCGGAAGGGCGTCGAGTAATTCGTTCGCGACCAGACAACCGTTCCGGGCAGGCTCGCCCGCCAGCTCATCGAGGCTTTCCCACCAGACCGTCCCCTCGAGGCAGCCTGCCTTTTCGAGCGATCGTCTCTGGACCCGCCGCAGCGCCGGACTGGTTTCCACCAGACCGAGCCGGAATCGGGCCGGGTCACCGGGGGAAACAGGCCGCAGGGCACGCATCATGTCAGCGGCCAGATGCCCCTCGCCCGGCCCGGCCTCGATGATCCAGAAGGACGATCGCCGGCCGGTGAATGGATCGGCCATCTCCCGGATCTGCCCGGCCACCAACTCGCCGAAAGCGGCATGCACGTGGCTGCTGGTGAAGAAATCCCCTTCGCGGCCGATCCGCTTGCGCCCCGATCGATAATAGCCGTGTTCCGGATGGTAGAGGGCCGCGTCCATGAAATCACGAAAGGAGAGGGGGCCGCCCGACCCGATCCGCTCCAGGAGGATCTGTCTCAGTTGATTCATCATTTCCCCCGGGACATCTTCTCGATCTTCTTCTGCACTTCCATGATGCCGGCGATCAGCGCCTCCGGCCGCGGCGGGCAGCCGGGAATGTACACATCGACCGGCATGATCTCATCGACCCCCTGAACCACCGAGTAGGACCGGAACATCCCGCCGGAGGAGGCGCAGGCCCCCATGGCGATCACCCATTTCGGTTCCGGCATCTGGTCGTAGATCCGGCGGGCGGCGGGCGCCATCTTCTTGGTCAGGGTGCCGGCGACGATCATGAGATCGCTCTGGCGGGGAGAGAACCGGAGGACCTCCGCCCCGAACCGGGCCATGTCGAACTTCGGCCCCACGGTCGCCATCAACTCGATGGCGCAGCAGGCCAGTCCCAGCGGCATCGGCCACAGGGAGTTCTTCCGGGACCAGGCGACCAGAGAATCCAGCTTGGTGGTGAACAGGCCGCGACGGAAGAGTTCCTCTTCCTCTTCCGGCGGCGGTTCCGGCAAGCGGTTCATTGTTTTCTCCCTCCACTCCGGGATGGATCGGCCAGCAACGGTTTCCACTTCTGGATCGTGTCGGGCCGAACCCCGCCGATCTCCAGCAGTTTCTCCTTCTGGAAGATCAATTCGGCGCGGGTCAGCCCGGTGAGTTCGTAATCCTGGTTGAGGAAGATCGCCTGTTCCGGGCAGACCTCCTCGCAGTAGCCGCACATGATGCAGCGCAGCATGTTGATCTGGAACTTCTCGGCAAACTTCTCGACGGGACTCTCCTGGAGCTCCCCCGCGGTGATGGTGATCGCCCGCGGCGGGCAGACCCACTGGCACAGGTAGCAGGCGACGCACTTTTCCCTGCCGTGCTGATCGCGAACCAGGGAAGGCAGGCCGCGATACCCCTCCGAAAACTCGCCCCTCTGTTCGGGGTATTGCAGGGTCACCTTGGGGCGAAAGATGTGGCGCAGGGTCAGGCTCATCCCCTTGACCAGTGCCCAGAAGTAGGTCCACGCGCGAAACCTCGGATCGGGCCGCCGGACGAATATCATCCCGCCCCCCCTTCACCGGCCGCGCGTTCGGGTGCCGCCGCGCCGAGCGCCCGGGTGATCTCCTGTGAGGTGGCGTAGGAAAAATCAGCCTCCAGCGCCTTGCCCAGGAGAGAGAGGAACATCCACCCGGCCTGGCCGGCGCCGGGGGCGCGTTTCGCCGCGCGCACCGCCTGGACCCGTCCTTCAAAGTTCCTGTAGGTCCCGTCAATCTCCACGAAGGAAGCGGCCGGGAGAACCACGTGCGCAACCTCTCCCGTTCCGGTGAGAAACTGGTCATGTACCACCAGGAGATCCAGTCCGGCGAGAATTGCCCGGGTCATCCCCTCCAGCTGCGGCATCTCCAGGAGATCCTCCCCCAGGACGATGAGGGCCCGCAACGAACCGTCCTTCAGGGAAGAGACCAGCGCGGCCGGTTTCATCTGTTGCCCGCCATTCCCGAGGCAGAGATCGTTGACGCCTCGCCGGTTCGGGGTCCGGTCCCGGCGCAATAGCAGCGCGTCGTCTTCCCCCTCGCAATGGTCGAGGACAATGATCCTCGAGCCGTCGAGAACCTCACTGGAGATCCGCCCGACCAGGAAGGCCTCTTCATTGGTGAGCCTCCCGGAGACGATCCAGCCGATCGCCTCGCCGCCCTGTTCCTGGAAGATCCGGAGGAGGCCGGCCGCAGACCGTTTCACCGCCTCCAGCCAGGGAGAAGGAGTCAAGGTATCCTCCCGGCGGACCAGGGGAGTCAACAGGCGATCCGGGCTGTTGACGGACTCGAATCCGTTTCGGCCGATGTCGCACATCCAGTGGCCATTCACCTCTTCGTTCACCCGGGGTCGCAGGCGCGCGACCTGCTCGTCGGCGGTATCGACCCAGATGTTGCAACCCCGGGCGCAGCCGGGGCACACGCTCGGGGTCGACTTCAGGAACCAGACACGGCTGCGGAAGCGAAACTCCCGGCTGGTCAACGCCCCGACCGGACAGATATCGACGACATTGCCGCTGTACAGGTTCTCGAGGGGCCGCCCCGGAAAGGTCCCGATCGTGGTCCGGTCGCCCCGGTCGAACAGGTCGATCTCGTGGGTCCCGGTGATCTCCTGGCAGAACCGGATGCACCGGGTGCACAGGATGCAACGTTCCTCATCGAGAAGCACGTGCGGCCCGATCACCACCCGTTTGTTCTTCTTGACTTTCTCCTCCTGGAACCGGCTGACGCCGCTGCCGTGCAGGACGGCGTACTCCTGCAGGAGGCACTCGCCGGCCTGATCGCAGATCGGGCAATCGAGGGGATGGTTGATCAGGAGAAACTCCATCACCCCCCGCCGCGCCTCCAGCACCCGCGGCGAGCCGGTGCGGACCACCATCCCGTCGTTCACCACGGTGGAGCAGGCAATCATGAGCTTCGGCGCCTTCTCCACCTCGACCAGGCAGATCCGGCAGTTTCCGACAATGGTCAATTTGGGGTGGTAGCAGTAATGCGGGACGGCCAGGTTCCGCTCCAGGGCCGCCTGCAGGATCGTGGTCCCCGGCGACACCTCGATCTCGTCTCCGTCTAGGTGGAACTTCGGCATGCGCGATTACCCTTCCGCGGGAGTCCGGCCGTCCTTCCCGTCCAGAGCTTCCATCTCGGCGCCCAGAGCCAGGTCGTGCCCGATCCCCATCAGGCCGCGCCACAGGGTGAAGGAGTTCAACCCGACACCGATCCCGGCGAGTATGCCGTGGAACAGATGCCAGCCGCTCCAGACGGCGGCAATGCCCCCGGCCGTCGTGACGCCGATGGTCACCACGATCGAATAGGTCGCCCAGGGAAAGAACATTCTCTTGATCTCCCGCGTGCGCTCGATGAACTCCCCGCCAAGGGAAAGCTCCTGGGTGACCTCCTTCACGTACTTGCCCCGGCCGATGAGGTAAAACATCGTGGCGGTATGGGTGAACAGAAGGAGGAACGCGGTCAGCAGGCCCCAGAGGATATGCTGCGTCCGGGTGAACCACCCGATCACCGGCCCCAATCCGGAGGCGAAGGTGATCCCTTGAAACAGGAAGACCACCAGAATGAGTGTTCCCAGACCCCGGGCCATTTCCGCGTTTTCCTCCCCCGTACTCGGGTGTTCAGATGTGTTCTTCGGCGGTGAACAGCCGGCGATGCTCCTGGTACGCGTATCGATCGGTCATGCCGGACAGGTAATCGCAGATCACCCTCTCCTTGCCCCCCTGGGCGATCTTGCTCCGGTGGCGCTGGGGCAGCAGGGTGGGGTTGTTCTGATAAGCGACGAACAGGTCCCGCAGGCAGCGCCGCGCCTTTTCCATGGCGACCGCCACCCGGTGATGGAGATAGAGATGGGTGCGCAGATAGGATCGGAGGTTCAGGGCCCACTCCGCCGCCTGGGGATCGAATCCGATCAGGCGGTGGCCGCAAGTTCGGACGTCCTCGATCGATTGAATCCCCTCCTCCTTGAGGGTCCTGGTGGAATGGTCGATGAGGTTGGTCACGAAGAAATCGATCACGCCGCGCAATGCTTCGTTGAATAGTTGCCGCCGGGTCGCCTTCGGAAATTTCCCCCCCGCCACCTCGAAAAACTGCTGGAAGGAACGGACATTCTGCAAGAGATCGTCGAGGTCGAGGATCTTCGATTCCACACCGTCATCGACGTCATGGGTGTTGTAGGCGATCTCATCGGCCAGATCGACCAGTTGCACCTCCAGGAGGGGTTGCTCGTCCAGGTTGTATTCGACCATGTCGGGAACCTTGGCCTTGTCGAACTTGGCCGAATGCTTGAGAATCCCCTCGCGCACCTCATACGACAGGTTCAACCCCGGAAATCCGGCATAGCGCTCCTCCAGCACCTCGACGATCCGGAGCGACTGGCGGTTGTGCTCGAACCCGCCGTCGCTCACCATCAGGCCGTTCAGGACCTCCTCCCCGGTATGCCCGAACGGGGTGTGGCCCAGGTCATGCGACAGCGCGAGAACCTCGGACAGGTCGAAATTGAGCCCCATGCTGGTGGCGATGGTCCGGGAAATCTGCGACACTTCCAGGCTGTGGGTCAGCCGGGTCCGGAAATGGTCCCCCTCATGGTTCACGAATACCTGGGTCTTGTACTCGAGGCGGCGGAAGGCGCGGGAGTGGGTCACCCGGTCCCGGTCGCGCATGAAGATCGACCGGTAGGAATGGTCGTCTTCGGGAAACCGCCTGCCGCGGGAAAGCGACTCCTGCATCGCGTAGCTGGCCATTTCGGTCATGTTGCCCCTATCTTTCTTTCTCGGTTGAGCCATTCAGAATATCGAATCCGGCCACCTTTATCAACCGCCGGAGCCGCCCCGGTGGGGCACCGTTTAGCGTTTCCGGTAATCGGCCAGGGCGGCCCGGATCGCCTTCTCGGCGATCACGGAGCACTCCAACTTCACATCCGGCAACCCCCCGAGGGCCTCAACCACGTCGCGATTGGTCAGCCGCAGGGCATCGTCGAGGGTCCGGCCCCGGAGCAGTTCGGTCACCATCGAACTCGAAGCAATGGCGGCGACGCAACCGAAGGTCTGGAACTTCGCCGCCTCGATCACCCCCTGCCGGATCCGGAGGGTGAGCCGCATCCGATCCCCATCGGGATTGCCCGCCATCGCCTCGGCGTCGGCATCGGCCACCCTGCCGACGTTTCGCGGGTTCTCGTAATGGTCGAGGACCTTTTTGTTGTAATCGCTGAGATGGAAGGGGCGGGTCATGGTAGGGGCGACATCTCCCGCAGGCGGCGCACCGCGCGTTCCACCTGCTCGATCACCAGGTCGATCTCCTCCTCGGTGTTGTCGCGGCCCAGGCCAAACCGGACCGAGCCGCGCGCCTCCTCCTCGGGCACACCGAGAGCGCGGATGACATAGGATGCCTGCTTCTCGCCGGTGCTGCAGGCCGACCCGGTCGACAGGGCGATCCCCTTCACCCCCTGGACGATCGCCTCGCCGTCGACCCAGCGGAACCGGAAATTCAGGTTGTTCGGCAACCTCCGTTCCGGATGCCCGCTCAATGCCGCCGCCTCGATCCCGGCCTCCAGGCCCCGCCGCAACCGGTCGCGCAGCCGGCCCTGCCGCGCCGCCTCCTTCCCTTCCTCGCGGCGGGCGATCTCGCAGGCCTTGCCGAACCCGACAATGGCGGGCACGTTCAGGGTCCCGGATCGGATATCTCCCTCCTGCCCGCCGCCGGTGATCTGGGGCGTGATCGGGATCCCGGCGCGCAGGAACAACGCGCCGATCCCTTTCGGCCCGTACATCTTGTGCGCCGAGATCGACATCAGGTCGATGCCGCATTTGCGGACGTCGACCTTGACCCGGCCGACCGCCTGCACCGCGTCGCAATGAAAGGCCACGCCCCGCCGGTTGGCGATCTTTCCGATCGCTTCGATCGGCTGGATCGTCCCGATCTCGCCGTTGGCGAACTGGATCGAGATCAGAATCGTCTCCGGTGTGATGGCGTCCTTGACCGCCTCCGGATCGACCAGGCCGTCGCGGTCGACCGGCAGCCGGGTTACCCGGAAGCCTTTCTCCTCCAGCCGTTCGCAGGTATCGAGGATGGCGTGGTGTTCGATGGCGCAGGTGACGATATGGTTGCCGCGGCGCCGGTTCTCCTCCGCGATGCCGCGCACCGCGAGATTGTTCGACTCGGTCGCCCCGGAGGTGAAGACGATCTCCGCCGGATTGGCACCGATCAGGGCGGCGATCCGGCCGCGGGCCTCATCCACCGCCTCGCAGGCCACCCGGCCGAACTCGTGGGTGGAGCTGGCCGGGTTGCCGAAGTTCCGGGTGAAGTAGGGGAGCATCGCCTCCACCACCTCCGGCAAGGCCGGTGTGGTGGCGTGATGATCCATGTAGATCGTTTTTTCTTCGTTCCCGGTCACCGCGCAAGTCCCTGTGTTAGAATCCCGGCTGGTTTATTCATTATAAAGTAAGGCGAAACAATGATCTCCTATTTCTTTCTCCAGCTCGGCATCGGGCTCCCCGCCTGCGCCGCCCTGGTCCCCACCCGTCTGGTCGGCAAGGGGTTCTTTCTGTTGAACGGCGTGATCGGCGGGTTCTCCCTGGCCATCGCCTACGGCATCGGTGGAGACACCTTCCGTGCCGCACCGGTCTCCTATCTTTTCTGGGTCACGGCGCTTTCCCTGGCGGCATTCCTCGCCTTGCAGTTCACCCGGTTCCGCTCGACCGGCCTCCTGGTTCTGGCCCCTGTAATCATCGCCGGAGGCATCCTCTTGGTGAATCTGTCATTGCATTATCGCGCCGCCTTCGAAGCCGGGACGCCGCCCCTTCTTCTCGGCGCCGACGCCCTCCTCGGCGCTCTGCTTCTCGGTTCGGTCCTGGCCGCCATGAACCTGGGCCACTGGTACCTGGTGACCCCGGGACTGCCGATCTCCATACTGAAGCGGCTGACCCTGATGTTCGCGGCGAGCCTGGCAGGAAGGATTCTCCTGATGGGGGCGGTCGGCTACCTGGTGTGGCGGGGGCAGATGCCGGTTCCGGAACAGTTCCTTCTTGCCAACGGCATCTTCCTGGCCCAGAGGATCCTGTTCGGCTTCGCGGTGCCGTGCCTCCTGGCCGTGATGATCTGGAAAACCGTGGTCATCCGCTCCACCCAGTCGGCCACCGGCATCCTGTACGTCGCCGTCTTCTTCATCCTGATGGGGGAGCTGGTCTCCCGTCATCTGCGATTCCTGTCCGGGATCCCCTTCTGAATTCCAGGATCTGTTCCACCGGCAGGCAGTTCAGGACATTTTCGGGGCGAATCCAACCCTTGCGGGCCTGCACGATCCCTTGATCGCAGTCGGCGATGGCGTCGGGGGTGTGGGCATCGGGGTCGATCGAGAGCAGCACGCCGAGATCGGCGGCGAAACGGGCGGTGGCCGGCTCGACGTCCATCCGCCTCGGATTGGCGTTCAACTCGATGACGACCCCGCACCGGGCGGCAGCTCGGACCACCTCCTTCATGTCGACCGCCTGGCCC
>JAPUIV010000209.1 GCA_027296665.1 Acidobacteriota bacterium
ACGGCTGCTCGAGGAGTTGAGAAAATGACACCCTGCGACCCGCTGAAAAATAGATTAGTGGAATTCGCCCTGGGGGGCCTGGGCCGCGGTAAGGCGCGAAGGCTGGAGCGCCATCTCCGGGAATGCCGCGGCTGCACCGCCGAACTTGAACGGCTCCGCGACCGCACCAAATTCTCGCCGGCGGGATCGTGAATTTGGTGCGGACCGGCGGACCGTCTCCCGGGTTCGGCCGCGACCTCCTGGCCACAATCGAGTCTCTCAGGGGTCAGCCGGCCCGGCGGGTTTCTCCCTCTGTTCTCCTGGCGGCGGCCGGCGCCATTGCCTTGCTCGCCATGATCCTGATCGGACTCCGGTCCGGACCCTGGCCGGGCACCGCGGGCAAGCATCCCGTCGCGGAGGTTTCCGAGTGGAGGGCGCCTACCGACTGGTTTCTGATATCGGTCGCCGATGAACTCCTGGAATCGGATGCCATCGTGGGAGATTTTTTCTATCCGATCGAGAACGACACCATTCAGAAATATGGAGGAGAATCATGAAGAAAAAGGGATTGTTACTGATTGCGATCTGGCTTCTCGGAACCGGAGCGGCCCTGGCACAAACTCCCCGGTCGCCCCGATCCCCCCGGCCGCCCAGGGCCCCGCGGGCTCCCCGGGCCGATGCAATGCGCTCGATCCGCGGGAACCTGTTTCCGCCCGAACTGATCATGCGGAATCAGAAGACGATCGACCTCAAGGAAGACCAGAAGGATGCCATCCGCCAGGAGATCCGGCAGGCGGAGCTGAAGTTCCTGGATCTCAAGTGGCAGGTCCAGGACGCCGCCGAATCCCTCCGGGAAGTCCTGAAGCAGGAACAGGTTGATGAGGAGGAAGCCTTGACCCTTCTGGAGGGGGTCATGGAGGCGGAGGGGACCATCAAGAGGACCCAGTTCACATTGATGATCCGGATCAAGAACATCCTCACACCGGAGCAGCAAGACCGCTTGCGGGAACTGGGAAACAGAGGGGCGCCGACACCGGAAGAAATGCAAACACCGGAGACGCCATCCCAGTTCTGAACGAAAAAAAGGCCGGGTCCCTTATGGAAGGGGCCCGGCCTTGCCGCCACCGATATCAGTCTCTATCCCCGCCTCTTCCCCTGTTATGATCCCTCAGGTCATCAAAACAATCGTCCCTGCAGTCCTCCCGGACGTCCTCAACGGAATTCCGGCAATCCTCGAAACACTCGACAGCCTCTTCGGCGCACTCGGCCAGGCATTCACCCCTGTCATCATCCGGTTCCGAGGGACTCTCCTTTTCCCGGCACTGGATCCTGCAACTGGTTCTTTCCGTTTGACAGCTGGAGGTACAGGCTCCCCGGACCGCGCCGGCAGCCGCGTTACAATGCCTCACGCACTGGCTGGGGTTGGCCCCATCCCGCCGGGAGTGGGCTGGAACCGGGTACAGGCTGAGTAGCAACAGTACTAAAAACGCCCCGATGGACAGTATGAATCTTTTCTTCCCGTCTCTCATGCAATGCGCCTCCAGTTCCTTAAATTAAATACCACAAAAACCTGGAAGATCTAGGCGGATCCGCCAATATCCACGGTGTTTATGCAGCAACCCCGGCAAAGAGATTCCAGTGTGGTGCCTGCTCTGCTGAAAAAATTCAATTTCGTGATCAACGGCGAGTGGGGGAGGAGATCTATCCCTTTTTCAGCCGGGCGAGGGTTTCCATCCCCTCCTGCACTTCTTCATCGGTGTTGAAGAAATGGGGGGATATCCGGAGACCGACATTGGGGCGGGCATCGACGAAGACCCGGCGTTCGGCCAGGCGCCGGACCATCTCCCGGCCATCCTTCACGCCGATCATGACCGACCCGCCGCGGCGGGCGGGATCGGCGGGGCTGTTCAACTTCCACCCCCGTTCCCGGGCGAATTCCACCATCCACTGGGTGCGGCGGCGCGATTCGGCCCACAGGTTGGGCAGTCCGACCTCCTCCACCAGCTTCAGGCCGGGAAGGCAGGAGTAGAGTCCCGGGATATTGGGAGTCCCCTGGGCGAAGCGGCGAACGGTGGCGGCGTATTCGATCGCCCCGGGGGCGAACCGGAAGGGGTCAGCGTGGGCGATCCAACCGGTGAGACGGGGCTCGAGATCCCGGATCGATCCGGGCCGGACGTAGAGATACCCGCAGGCGGGGCCGCCGCACAGCCACTTGATGGTGCCGCCGATCAGGAAATCGACCTTCCACCCGGCGGCCTTCAGCTCCACGATGCCGGCCGACTGGTAGCAATCCAGGAGAACCCGGGCGCCCCGGGCATGGGCCTTCTCGATGATCGGAACGGGATCGAGGCGGTGGGAACTGAGGAACGAGGTGTGAGAGATCGCCACCAGCGCGGTTCGATCGTCGATGGCGTCCAGGATCTTTTCCAGGGGAGTGACCACACCGCCCTCGGAGGGAACGGCGACGATCTCGGCGCCGATCCGTTTCTGTTCATGCCAGATGTACTGGGTAGAGGGAAAATCTAGCTCGGTGATGACGATCCGGTTGCGTTTCGTATAGTCGAGGCAGGAGGCAACGGTGGAAAGCGCCACCGAGGTGTTGGGTTGGATCTGGACGGTTCCTGGCTCTCCCCCCAGGAACCGGGCGATCCGATCGCCCACCTCCTCCGACAGGGTCCACCACTCCTCAGCCCAGGCATCCTCGGAACCGTGCCGCCGCCAGCGGTCGAGATAGGCGAGCATCGACTCCCGGGCGGTCCGCGGCACCGGCCCGAGGCTGTGGCTCAGAAGGTGGATGCCGTCCCCGAGGCCGGGAAATTCCCCGCGGCGCCGATCGATCTCCCTGTCCGGTTTCGGTATCGAGGTCATCTCATTCTCCCCCGGTCATGCCCGGAATTTGGCGAAGCTCTCCTCGACCTGGCGTCGATTTTCCGCCAGGCGGTTGAAAACGCCGCGCGCTTCGTCGCCAATGGCGCACTCATGGGGTTCATTCTCGATCGCCTGGAGGATCTCGCCAACCGCCTCCTCCGGATCGATCTTGGGCACATCGAACCCGCGGGACATATCGGTGTCGAGTGTACCGGGCATCACCGTGATCACCCGAATATTACTGCTGGACAGGTCGGCGCGGATCGCCTGCGCCAGGGAAAGCAACGCCGCCTTGGTGGCGCAATAGGTGCCGAGAGCGGGAAGGTTCACCTTCCCCAGCATCGAACCGATGTTGACGATCAGCCCGCCGCCTTTCTCCTGCATGCCGGGGGCCAGGGCGCGCACCATCCGGATCACGCCAAAATAGTTGACCTCGATCTCCCGGCGGAACTCCTCCATCTTCCCCTTGAACACGCCGCCGAAGACAGCCACTCCCGCGTTGTTGATCAGGATATCGATCGGACCCCGGGCGGCGGCTTCCTGGATGTCATCGTCGCGGGTGACGTCCAGCCGAATCGGATCGATCCGGTCTCCGGCCCGGCCCGCCGGACGCCGGAGCGCATCGAAACCTTCCTTTCGCCTTGCCCCCGCAAGCACCCGCGCGGCCCTCGCCGCCGCGCAACCGAACGCCAGGGCCCGGCCGAGGCCGCGGCTAGCTCCGGTGATCAAGACTTTCTTTCCGGCGATCCGCATCGGCTCCCTCTCCTCCCCGGAACGGCCACCCCTTCCGCAAAAGCCGATCTTCTCACGACTCCCGGGTCATCGCCAAGACATTCTCCGCACTCCGTTTTTCCCGGGCCCGGGGCGGGGTGTACAATTACACCATGTCCTCGATTTGGCCTGACGGCTTCGAACGCATTCCCACCGGCGACTGGGCTTCCAAGCCAGTTGAACAACTGGCCCTGGGCTATGACACGGTCGAGCACCACGGCTGGTACCGGAACCTGGAGCCGACGCTCCGCCATCTCGAGAATAACCTCACTCCCGGCGACATTCTTCTTGATTACTCGGGGGGCACGGGGATCCTGGCCGAGCGCTTGTTCCAGCGGTTACCGGATCTCCGTTTCGGACTCCTGATCATCGACTCCTCCCCCAAGTTCCTGCGCCTGGCGCTGGAGAAACTGCGCCATTCGGACCGGGCCGGATTTCGCCTCATCCGTTTTCTCCGGCCGGCGAAACGCCTTCAGTTCGTCCATGAAGTTCTGGAGGGGACTCTTCTCGATCGGGGAATAGATCTCCTGGTTTCCACCAACGCGATCCACTTGTATTACGATCTTCCCGGCACCCTGAACTCCTGGGCCAAGGTCCTCAAGCCCGGCGGCCGGATTCATATCCAATCGGGGAACATCCGCAACCCCGAGGCCGGCCCGGAGGAGTGGATCATCGACGAGACCGT
>JAPUIV010000021.1 GCA_027296665.1 Acidobacteriota bacterium
GCCGAAATCGTGCACGCCGCCGATGAACACGGCTCCGAAGAAAACCCAAAGAAGTCCCGGAAGCCAACCCCAGATGACCGCGATGGCTGGCCCGAGCATCGGCGACAGTCCGGCGATCGATGCGTAGTGGTGGCCGAACAGGACGTAACGGTTGGTCGGGACGTAATCGATACCGTCTTGCAAATCGTGGGCTGGGGTGGATCGCCGATCGGTGAGGCCGAATACCGATCGGCCCAGCCAACCGCCATAGAACCGGAACGCCAGAACGTAACCGGCGAGACAAATGAGGGTGATGATGGCCGGATTCAATTAATTACCGTACCCCCGGAAAGATAAGGTCAGGCTTGACCTCATTATCGATCCCAGAGCCCGGTGCTGAAATACCGCTCGCCGGTGTCGCTGAACACCGTGACGATCCGCCCGGACTGGTGCCGGCGGGCGATCACCAGGGCCCCATACAGGAAAGCTCCGGAGGACTGGCCGACGAACAAACCCTGCCGGGCCAGGACCTGGCACATTTCGTAGGCTTGCTCGATCGACACCGGGATCCGGTCGTCGATCAACGATTCGTCGAGGATGTCCGGAACGATGTCCTCGGGGCTGCCGAGCGGCTTCAACCCCTCGATCCCCGGAAATGTTTCCGGCAGGATGCAGACGATGCGGATCTCCGGGCTGTGTTCCTTGAGCCGCCGGCCGACCCCAGTGATGGTCCCGCCGGTCCCCACTCCGGCGACGAAATGGGTGAGTTCGCCGTCCGTTTGTTTCAGGATTTCCTCGGCGGTGGTTTCGTAATGCGATAACCAGTTGTTTTCATTCCGGTACTGGTCCGCCATGTAGTAGCGGTCGGGCGCGGCGGCGAATCTCCGGTGCGCCTCACGCAACGCCTCGTCGTAGCCCTCCAACGGATCGGTGAACACCAGCTTGGCGCCATGCGCCCGGATCCGTTTCTTGCGTTCCTCGCTGGCGTTGCCGGGGACTACCAGTTCGACCGGGCAGCCGAGAACCGAACCGATCATCGCATAGGCGATGCCGGCATTTCCGGAACTGGAATCGAGAATGGTCCGGTCGGGGGTTAGCTCTCCCGAAAGGTGGGCCTCGAGGAGCATCCGCGATACCGGCCGGTCCTTGATCGAACCACCGGGATTGGTCCACTCCGCCTTGGCCAGGATCTCGGCGTCGCCGATCGGCTCTCCCGGAACCTGCACTTTCACCATCGGCGTGTCGCCAATGAGTTTCAGGACTGGGTGCAGGTCCAGCAGTTTCCGGTATCGGGATTTTCTTTTCATGGCCGGATCGGGTCGGGTGGATTCCGGGGCGGAATCCAGGTCAACCGGCGGCCACCGCGGGATTGGCGCAGAACTGCTCGTAGTCGATGAAGCCCGGGAATTTTCTGCCTTTCCCGCAGTAGGCGCAATCCGGGTCGCGCTGCAGCTTCAACTCCCGGAAGGTAGCGCGCAGGGCATCGTAGGCGATCAGCCGGCCGATCAGGATGTCTCCCCGTTCGATGATGATCTTGACGGTCTCCACCGCTTCCAGCATGCCGATCACCCCCGGGAGAATTCCCAGGACACCGGCTTCGGCGCAGGAGGGCGCCATATCGGCCGGCGGCGGCTCCGGATACAGGCACCGATAGCAGGGGCCGCGCCCCGGCCAGAACACGGTGACCTGTCCCTCGAACCGGAAAACGCTGCCGTGCACGTTCGGTTTCCGGAGCAGAACGCTGGCGTCATTGACCAGGTACCGGGTGGGAAAGTTGTCGCTGCCGTCGAGGATGACATCGAAATCCTTGAAGATGTCGGTAACGTTTTCGCTCGACAGCCGCTCGGTGAAGGTCCGCACCTGGACGCGCGGGTTCAGTGCCAGCAGGGTGGTTTTGGCCGATTCGGTCTTCTGCACCCCGACCCGTTCCGTGGTATGGAGGATCTGGCGCTGGAGGTTCGATTCGTCGACCAGATCGAAATCGACGATGCCGATGGTTCCCACGCCGGCTGCCGCCAGATAGTAAGCCGCAGGCGATCCCAACCCCCCGGCTCCGATCAGAATGACTCTGGATCGGAGTAGCTTCTTCTGGCCCTCTTCCCCCACCTCGGGGATCGACAAATGGCGGGCGTAACGCTGGCGCTCCCAATCGCTGAGCATTTCCGGTTTTTCGACCTGTAATCCCTGGGTTCGCCATTTGCCCATGCCGCCGATCAGCGATTGGACGTCGCGGTACCCGAGATGGTTCAGGCTGTCGGCGGCCAGGACCGAACGGACCCCGCCGGCGCAGTACAGAACCACGGGAGTGTCGCGGTCGGGAACCGCTTCCTCGATCCGCAGCTCCAGGAACCCTCGGGGGATATGCACAGCCCCGGGGATGAACCCCCCCTTGTACTCGTCCAGTTCCCGGACATCGATGAGCACCAGGTTCCCGTCCCGTTGCCGGCGTTCCTTCAGTTGATCCGGCTCGATCTCGGCCACCTGTCGCTTCAAACCGGCCATCAGTTCCTGAAATGTCTTGGGCATCTTCTTTCCTCCCGGCGGCCCGTCCGGGCCGCAGGA
>JAPUIV010000210.1 GCA_027296665.1 Acidobacteriota bacterium
CCGAAGGCGAAATGGTGGTAAGGCCGCTTGCAGCCCTTTTTCCGGCAAAGTTCCCGCAGGGTCCTGATCTGTTCGTTGATCCGAAGGTTGGCAGGCGCGAGGACGGATCGGAGATGGTCCTCAAGAAGGATGTTGATCCCCTGTTTCCGGGAAATCCATTTTTTCAACCAGCCGGACAACCCGGTCCCTCCTGATCCGCCGCCACGCCATCTTACTCTACTTTTCCCGAACCGGGACAGGCGGGGAATCCTCCCCATCCATTCTCCTGAGAGCCGCCTCCTCGATCTTCAGGGCATCGGGATGAAAGGCGGAGAGGGCGAACCAGTAACCGGAGATCACGGTAGTTCCCTCGGCGTCACTCCCGCCGACCCGCAGATCCCGGTTCTCCGGATCGTAATCCAGAATGAGGCCGGTCTCCGCCAGGAGGAGACGCCCCGGCTCCTCCTCCACCGATCGGTCCAGGGTTTCCTCGGCCAGCAGGAACTTCTCTCTCCCGGCCAGGATCAGAAAGGCCCATTCCTTGGGGTCCCGGGCCGGGTCGGTCAGGAGAAAAAGTCCGAACAAGGCTGCCGGAAAAATAGATTGTTTCATGACCAGAGGAACCGGGTGATCCGGGTTTCTATTCCCTGGCGGTCGTTGGCGGGAATTTCGGGGCGGCCGGGACTGTTATCAATCCCGGGTCCCCGGCGAGCCGGCCATCGG
Organism: Acidobacteriota bacterium; assembly: GCA_027296665.1. Classification (GTDB taxonomy): domain Bacteria; phylum Acidobacteriota; class Polarisedimenticolia; order JAPUIV01; family JAPUIV01; genus JAPUIV01. The sequence goes on from JAPUIV010000210.1 coordinate 703, forward strand.
TAGATATCTGTGCCTACCGTCCATACCCGGAGTCTTTGTTCATGCCGAAAAGAACAGTTTTTCTCCTTTCCTGTCTGATCCTGATCCAGGCCGAGTACTCCGGCCTTCCGGCCGGCGTGGTCAAACGTCCCTTCCCCGCGCCGGAGTGGGCGGTATCGGGGTGGTTGAACGGCGATCCGGGAAGCCTGAAGGAGAACCGCAACCGGGTCATCCTGATCGTTTCGATCCACACCGTGTTCGAGGGTCACGCCTCGCAGACTCCGCATCGCCTGAGCGGTTTCATCCGGGAGAAGAAGATCCACCATCCCGTCGGTATCGACGCCTATCCGGAAGACTCGGCGGAGATCCCGATCACCATGAGAAGATACCGGACCGGTGGAACCCCGAACGTGACGATCATCGACAAGCAGGGACGGGTGCGGTTCCACCATCTGGGCAGTTTCGATCCGGCCCCGGTCGAGGCGTTGATCGATCGCCTGCTGGCCGAACCGGGAGCGGATGGGGAGAATGCCGCCCCGAAGCGGGACCTGATCCTTTCCGGAGAATAGAAGAGTCAATACCAATCGATTAGAATAGGAGCCCGATGTCGATCTATCTCCTTTTGATCGTGACCGGACTGTTCCTCGCTTTCGCCAACGGAGCGAATGATAACTTCAAGGGGGTCGCCACCCTGTACGGCAGCCGGACTACCTCCTTCCGGGTGGCGCTGCTGTGGGCCACCGCGGCCACCTTCCTGGGATCGATCGTGGCCATCCGGATCGCCGGAGGACTGACCCGGACCTTCACGGGAAGGGGACTGGTTCCGGAAACGATCGCCGGGTCGCCGCAACTTCTGATCGCGGTCGGCCTGGGCGCGGCAATCACCGTGATCCTCGCCACCGCCATCGGCATGCCGGTCTCGACCACGCACGCTCTAGTCGGCGCCCTCCTGGGGGCCGCCTGGATTGCCGCGCCCGCCCGGATCCGCTTCGGAGCCCTGGGATGGGGAGTGATGGCCCCCCTGCTGTTGAGCCCCATCATCGCCGTCGGGTTGACCCGGATCGTTTACCCCGCATTCCGTTTCGGGCGGCGATCCCTCGGCCTGACCAAGGAGTCCTGTCTCTGCCTCGGCTCGGAGGTGATCCAGACCATCCCGGAAGGGTCCGCGGCGCGGGTCGCGACCGCCACCGCCGCTCTCACCCTCTCCCTCGGGCAGGAGGTCGATTGCGTGGAAAGGTACCAGGGCAGAATTCTCGGTCTGAACGCCCAGAAAACCCTGGCGGCGGGCCATTTTCTCTCCTCGGGACTGGTCTCATTCGCCCGCGGGCTGAACGACACCCCGAAGATCGCCGCCCTTTTATTGATTTCCGGAACCGCTGGCGGTGATCTCCGTTTCTGGGCCATCGGCATCGGCATCGCCTTGGGGGGTCTGCTGAGCGCCCGGAAGGTGGCCCGCACCATGAGCCGGAGGATCACCCGGATGAACCACGGACAGGGATTCTCGGCGAACCTGGTCACCGCCTTCCTGGTGGTCATCGCCTCCCGCTGGGGCCTGCCGGTTTCGACCACCCACGTTTCCTGCGGCTCCCTGTTCGGGCTCAGTCTGGTCACCGGCGGGGGGAACCGGAAAACGATCCGGAACATCCTGCTGGCCTGGGGCGCCACCTTGCCGATCGCCGCCCTGATCGGGGCGCTCCTGTATCTTCTCCTAGCCCCAGCATAGAATGAGATGGTGAACAGGAAGATCGTCTCCCTGCTGCCCTGGTTATCCGCTCTCGGGCTCCTGTTCGGATCCTGCGCGGGCGGCTCTTCCGGCTCAGTTTCGCCATCCTCCGTCGAGGAGCCCCCGGTTGCCGTCTCAGGCCCGGCCTCCCCCATCGAAAACGACAAGCACCGTGGAATCAGCTGGGTCGCCGGAAACCCGGTAACCGAAACCGACTTCCACAATCTGACGCGGAATCACGTCAACTGGATCGTCCAGACCCCCTTCGGCTGGCAGAGGAAATTCAATTCCCCGCCGGTTCGGCTGGCCACCAAGGCGAGGGTCTTCTGGGGAGAGAGGGATATCGGCCTGGAAACCACGACCCGCATGGCGAAGCGGTTCGGTATCCGCATCCTCCTCAAACCGCACATCTGGATCACCCGGGCGGAGGACGGAAAATGGCGCCAGGATATCGCCATGGAGACGGAGGCGGAATGGGTTGAATGGTTCGCGAGCTACCGCGCCTTCATGCTCCATTACGCCCGGCTGGCGGAGAGAACGGGAATCGAGGCGCTCTGCATCGGCACCGAACTGCAGGCGACGGTGCAGGAGAGGGAAACCGACTGGCGAGATATGATTTCCGACATCCGCCAGGTCTACTCCGGCAAGCTCCTGTATGCGGCGAACTGGTGGCGGGAGTTCGAGGAGGTTCCGTTCTGGGACGCGCTCGACTACATCGGCATCCAGGCCTACTTTCCCCTGACCCGGGAGGAGAACCCCACCCTGGAAGATCTCCGGGAGGGGTGGCGGCCGCACTTCGAGGCGATCCAATCGCTTCACGAACGCGTAGGCAAACCGGTCGTGTTCACCGAGATCGGTTACCGGAGCTCGGTGAACGCCGCCATCGAGCCATGGAAATGGCCGGAATCGCTGCCCCCCACCGGGAGCGAGGACGGCCTGAAGGTCCAGGCCATCGGCTATCAGGCCTTCTTCCAGACCTTCTGGGATCAGGACTGGTTCGCGGGCGTCTATTTCTGGAAATGGTTTCCCCATCTCCAGGAGGGGGAACGGCAGATCCCGGGAGGGTTCTCGCCGCAGAACAAACCTGCCGAGGAGGTCATGGCCCGGTGGTATGGCCGCGCGAGCCGGTACCTCCGAACCCGAGAGCCGACACCATGACATGGAAGAGATAGTTCTGTTCCTGGACGCCGTGGACCAGGTAGGCCTGTGGCCCGGCCGCGTACACCGGGACATCCTCGCCGGAGTGCGCCACCGCGATCAGGGGGAAGGCCGCCGCCTGCAGGAAGTCGGGCGCGGTGGTGTCGACACCGGTCAGATCGCGCCTCCCCTTCGAGCCTTCCTGGTCTTTTCCTGAATAGCCCGGACCGTTCGTGTAGTTCAGGGTCGTGTAGGGTAGTCCCCGCAAGTCGAGGGAAAATCCGACCATCGGATTGCCGGCCGGATCGATCGAACGCACCTTCCCCAGAATCGGATTCCCCCTGGCGGGGTATCCTGACATCGAGAATGCCATGCTGTGATCCGCGGTGACCAGGATCAGGGTTTTTTTCCGATCCACCCGATCGATCGCCACCTGGACTGCCTTTGCGAACTCAATCGTCTCGGTCAACGCCCGATATGCGTTCGAGGCATGATGCGCGTGGTCGATCCGTCCCCCTTCGACCATGAGGAAAAATCCCTTCCGGTTCCGGGCCAGGATATCGATCGCTTTGGCTGTCATCTGGCTCAGGGATGGCTCACCCGACCGATCGTGGCGGCGGTCGTGCTCGTACTCCATTTCGGCAATCTCGAACAGTCCCAGCAGATGGCGGGTCGCGGCCGGATCGACCGCATCGAATCCGGCCTGGTTCCAGATGTAGGCCGACCCTGTCGAGCGCAGCCACTCCTCCGTCAGATCGCGCCCGTCGGCCCGCCCTCCAGTCCGGTCCGGTTCCTCCGGGTCGGCAACGGTATCGGGGAGAAAGTGGTACCTGCCGCCTCCCATCGCCACCTCCAGACCGTCACCGAACGGGAATTCGATCAACTGCCGCGCGATGTCGGGGAATCCCGCCGCGTGGATTTCGATCGGCAGGTTGGCGTCGGATTCCCAGTTCCGGTCGGGAGAATGCGCATAACAGGCTGCCGGGGTCGCATGGGTCAGACGGGTAGTGGTCACCACGCCTGTCGAGAGTCCGTTCTCCTCGGCGATCTCCAGAATCGATTTGAGGTTCCTCGCCGGCAGGGTCGAGATATCTCCCGGGAGTACCTCCTGGCTCACCGAAAGCATACCCACCCTGGTCTTCTCACCGGTGACAATGGCGGTCATGGTTCCGGCGGAGTCGCCAACCTGCAGGTCGGTGTTGTAGGTCTTGACCAGGGCGGTATAGGGTAGATTCTCGAAGCTCAGAAGGTTCTCCTCGCCGGGCTCTCCGCGCCTCTGCCCCGCCAAGATGCGGGCTGCCGCCACCGTGGCCAGGCTCATCCCGTCTCCCAGGAACAGAATGACGTTTTTCGCCTCGCCACGGTCCGGCCGGAGCCGGGCAGCCGCCTCGACCGCGGCGCGGCCCGCCTCGAACCAATCGACCGAACCGGCACCGGTATCGGCCGGGACCCCAAGAACCGTCAATAACAGGATCGCCCCGAGGAACCTTCTTTTTAACATTTTCTCCTCTCTCCATTGCCTGGACAGGATCGAAACCACCGCCTCTATTTTCCTCCAGAACGGCAAATTTCCCAAAATCATATAGTTACGCCAGATCAAGGGGACCCGCCGGGGATGGCCCGGCGATTGCGCAAAAAATTCCCCATTTCTTGAGGAATGATCCTGCCGATGTTATAGTGCCGAGGAGAAACCCGAATGAACCACGAAACCCAGACAGGGGTGGAGATTCCCCGCGAAGCCAGGAAGTGGGCGATGATCTGCCATATCATCGCTTTGGTGGGCCTGGCTGGAAACGGCATCGGTTTTTTACTTGGCCCACTCATCGTCTGGCTGATCAACAAGGAAGATCATCCATATATCGACCAGCAGGGGAAGGAGGCGGTGAACTTTCAGCTCACCTCCTTCCTGGCGCTATTCGTCAGCGCCATTCTCTGCTTGGTTTTCATTGGATTCGGGCTTCTGATAATCATCGGGATCTTCATGACCATCATGCCGATCATCGCCGCGGTCAAGGCGAATGATGGAGTGGATTACAAGTATCCATTGACCATCCGATTCATCAAGTAATTCAACCAGCTTACAAATCAGATCGGTTCCAACCTGGCGGTGAAGTGGCGCAGGCGCGGCCGTTTTCATGCTTCTCCTTCCAGGTCCGCACGGAACCGAGGTCGCAGTCATCGTGTAGAAACTGGCAGCGCCGGATCAACGCTTCGAGCCGCCTGTCTGTCTTTGCTTTCCTTGTCATGAATATTTCTTCCGCCGATCGATTCGATCCCGCTTCAGATCGCCTGTTTTTTCCAGAACTCTTGCCGGGAGCAGACCAGTTTGCCGCGCAGATGGGCCAGGGCCGCCGCCGAACAGCCGGGATAGCCGCACAGAAAGATCTGCGCCACCGCCTCGGCGATCTCCTCGGCCGGCAGGTTTCGCAAGCGTTTCGGCCAGGTGTAGAGCCAGTTCATCATGCCGAACAGGACGAAGGTGGCGATCTCGGCCGAGGGACGCGTCAATCGCTTGTCGCCGCCGCCGGGCTCCGCCGCCACCACCGAGACCAGGAGCCGGGAATATTCCCGTTTCAGCGCGAGGATCCGGTCCATCGACGCGCCGCTCAGGGTCTGATCCTCGTGCGCCAGAACCTTCATCTCGTTCATGTTGTGCCGGAAGTAGGCGATATGATGGCTGAT
>JAPUIV010000211.1 GCA_027296665.1 Acidobacteriota bacterium
AGGAAAAAGATGACGAGCAGGGAGGCTTTGACGTACACAGAAAGCCACGGAGGTCCGGAAGGACTCTTTTCCCCATCGTTGGTGGCCGCGTGAGGCGGTGAAGGGGACCGTTTCCACCTGATACCGGCCATCAATATCAACGGTTTATGCCGATTTCCTCCCAGAGCCGGATAAGGGTATTTTCAGGCCGTGGATTCCGGAACTCTTCCGTTCCTTCCTCATCCGGGTCCGAAAACCGGTTTCCCCGCCCCAACGACTGCCTGGTTTTTCCCCGTTAAGCTGGGTGGCTAAACGACCGGACACCCCATTCCGAAAACCCTGTGCCGAGTGGGCGACACACCACGCTAGCAACCAGGGCAAACCTAGATGGAATCAGGTTCCTCTATAAAACAAGGGGAAACGCATCAACCCTAAATAGTTCAGAGCCTTAAATCTTCGGGTTGAGAACGCTCCTCCCCACAAAGCCTCCTTCTCCGACTGCGATTGACTGCGAATATGCCTCTCCCATATACGGCGAAACCCGCGATTTGTCAAGGAATTCTGGGGTTTGGAGAGGTTTTCGGAGGGACCGACAGCAAGAAGGGCCGGCGGGAGAAAGCCCTCCCCCTTTCCTTAATAGGGGTCCGGGCAGGCGAAGATGCGCTCGATCCCGAGCCAGGTCTGCCCCCAGGTGCCGAGGTTCGGGGCCGCGCCCGCCGGGATCTTCAGTCGCCCTACTGGCTTCTTCCGATCCCGGCGCTGGGGTCAATTCAGATACTGTACTCATCAATGATAACTGAACCGCCCCGGGATTGTCGGAGGCTCCATTTCTTGAGAGGATAGGGTCAGTATTTACCATCAGCCTTGACCCTCCTTGGAGTCCCGAAGTATAGTACCGGGTCTTTACCCCGGGGGTAACCGATGAAGATTCTCACTTCCGAGCAGATGCGGAACATCGACCGGCGCGCCATCGAAGAGGTCGGAATCCCCGATCTGGTTCTCATGGAGAACGCCGGCGGCCAGGCGGCCGAAACGGTTCTGGAGCGCTACCCCGATGTCGACCCGGAGGGGATCCTGGTCCTGTGCGGCAAGGGGAACAACGGCGGCGACGGCCTGGTCCTGGCCCGCCACCTCATCGGCCGCGGCCTGAATCCCCGCATCATCCTCCTGTTCAAAAGAGCAGAATACAGGGGAAACTCCGACCACCAGCTGAAAATCCTGGAAAAATCGGGCGCCAAGTTCACCGAGATCCCGACCTCGGGTGCCTGGGAGGAATTCCGCCGCGAGCTGCCGGAGTTCGAGGTGATCGTCGATGCCGTCCTGGGGACCGGACTGGTAAAACCGGTGGAGGGATTCCTGGAAAAGGTCTTCATCGATCTGAACGCCACTTCCGCGGAGATCGTCTCGATCGACATCCCCTCCGGCCTGTCGGGTAACTCGAGCGAGATCCTCGGTCCCGCGGTTCAGGCCGACGCCACCATCGTCCTCGCCTGCCCCAAGATCCCCCATATCTTCCCGCCGGCGGAGGAACTGGTCGGCGAGGTTTACGTGGCCGACATCGGCATCCCGGAACAGTGCATCGATCAGGAGGGTGTATCGCTCAACCTGATCGACGAGGATTCCCTCGACGGCCTTCTTCCCGACCGCGACCGCCAGAGCCACAAGGGAGATTTCGGCCATATCCTGGTCATTGCCGGCTCGGCGGGCAAGCCCGGCGCCGCCCGGATGGTGGCCGCCGGTGCGCTGCGGGCCGGGGCGGGGCTGGTGACCACCGCCACGCCACTGAGCGCCCAGGGTGTGGTCGGCTTCCAGTTGATGGAAATGATGACGGAGGGGCTGCCGGAAACGCGCGAGGGGACCCTCTCCACCAAGGCGGTCGCCCGGGTGAAAAAACTGCAGGAGGGGAAAACCGTGATGACGGTCGGACCGGGGTTGTCGACGGCGGCCGAGACCCAATCGGCAATACGTGAGATCGTTGCCACCACCTCGCTGCCGGTGATCCTGGACGCCGACGGGATCAATGCCTTCGCCTCCCACCCCGAGGCGCTGTTCGGCAAATCCCGCCCCGTTCTTCTCACCCCTCATCCGGGGGAGATGGGGCGCATTCTGAAGATCTCCGCGGAGGAGGTGCAGGCCGACCGGCTCGGCATCTGCCGGCGATTCGCCAAGGAACACCGCTGTTACCTGGTCCTCAAGGGGTACCGCACCCTGATCGGCACCCCGGAGGGAGAGGTATACGTCAACGTGACCGGGAATCCTGGGATGGCGACCGGAGGCTCCGGCGATGTCCTCACCGGAGTACTATCGGGCCTGGTCGGGCAGGGGCTCACCATGTTGCAGGCGGCCCTGCTCGGAGTTCATCTGCACGGCCTGGCCGGCGACCTGGCGGCCGAGAAGATCGGCGAGATCCCCCTGATGGCCGGGGACATCCTGAAATTCCTGCCGGAGGCCTTTCGCCGCCTCACCGGTTGATCCCCCATCCCGGGAACAGATTCCCGGCAATTCCAACATGTCGAGCCCGGAAAATATCTTTCTCAGCGGATCGGAAAACGACACCTACGAATTTGGCCGGAAGATCGGCCGGGAGCTCAAAGGCGGGGATATCGTTTTTCTCCGCGGTCCCCTAGGATCCGGCAAGACGGTCCTGGCCCGCGGCATCAGCGCCGGCGCCGGCTGTGACCCCCGCGAGGTACGCTCCCCCACATTCACGCTGGTCAATGAGTACCACGGCCGCCTGACGGTGCATCATTGCGATCTCTATCGGATCGAGGCTCCGTCAGATCTCGACGAGCTCGGCCTGGAGGAGATTTTCGCCGGCCGGGGAATCTGCCTGGTGGAATGGCCGGAGCGGCTCGCCGGCTTCCTGCCCGGCGGCCGGATCGAGATCGATCTCGAGGACCTCGGCGGCGATCGCCGGCGCATCCGGGTCCGCCACGCCGCCTGATACCCATCCGATCGGGGCCAGGCTGGGAAATTCAGTCAAGCTGGTAGTTCGGCGCTTCCTTGGTGATGATCACATCGTGCGCGTGCCCCTCGCGCAACCCGGCCGGGCTCACCCGCAGGAAACGGGCCTTCTTGTGGAATGTGGGAATATCGGGACAACCGCAGTAACCCATGCCGCTGCGCAGCCCCCCGACCAGTTGCGGGACCAGGGCGGTCAGGCTGCCCTTGTAGGGCACCCGTCCCTCGATCCCCTCCGGGACCAATTTGTCCACCCCAGCCGCCGGGTCCTGGAAATACCGGTCGCGGCCCCCCTTGCGCATCGCCCCGATCGAACCCATCCCGCGGTACGACTTGAACGATCTTCCCTGGTACAGGACCAGCTCTCCGGGGGACTCCTCGGTGCCGGCGAACAGGCTGCCGATCATGACGCTGTGGGCGCCGGTGGCAATCGCCTTGGCGATGTCGCCGGAGTACCGGATGCCGCCGTCGGCGATCACCGGGATCCCCGCGTCCCGGGCGGCCCGGCAGGCCATGGAGATGGCCGTCACCTGCGGAACGCCGACTCCGGTCACCACCCGCGTGGTGCAGATCGAACCCGGCCCCATGCCGACCTTGACGGCATCCACGCCGGCCCGGATCAGGTCCCGGGTCGCTTCCTCCGTGGCGACGTTGCCGGCCACCAGCTGGATTTCGGGAAGCTCCTTGCGGAGAAGAACGACGATGTCCAGCACGCCCTTGCTGTGACCGTGGGCGGTGTCGACCACCAGAGCGTCGACACGGGCCTCGACCAGGGCGCGGGCCCTTTCCAGGGTCTCCTCCCCCACCCCGAGGGCGGCTCCGACCCGGAGGCGGCCCAGATCGTCCTTGCAAGCATCCGGGTACTGGGTGATCTTCTGGATGTCCTTGACGGTGATCAATCCCTTGAGCCGGTAGTTCTCGTCGACGACCGGAAGCTTTTCGATCCGGTGCTCGTGCAGGAGCTTCTTGGCCTTTTCCAGCGTGGTGCCGACCGGAACGGTGATCAGGTTCTTCCGGGTCATCAGCGACGAGATCGGCACGTCGAGTTTCGTCTCGAACCGGAGATCCCGGTTGGTCAGGATCCCGACCAGGCGGCCATCGGGATCGGTGATTGGGACTCCCGAGATGCGAAACCGCTTCATGACCCGGAGCGCCTCCGAGATCTTCTTGTCGGGCGTTACCGTGATCGGATCGACGATCATGCCGCTCTCGGAGCGCTTCACCTTGTCCACTTCACCCGCCTGCTCCTCGATCGACATGTTGCGGTGGATGATCCCGATGCCGCCCTGCTGGGCCATGGCGATCGCCAGCCGCGATTCCGTCACGGTGTCCATGGCGGCGCTGACGATCGGGATGTTGAGACGGATCTCCCGGGTAAAGAGAGTCGAGACTTTTACTTGGGCAGGAAGAACCTCCGATCTTTCCGGATACAGGAGAACATCGTCAAAGGTGAGTCCTTCCGTCATCGGCCCCTCTAACATTCCAGTCTCCTTCTTGCGGCGTTTTCCCTCTAGCCGCCGTGACATTTCTTGTACTTCTTGCCGCTGCCGCAAGGGCAGGGTTCGTTTCGCCCGACCTTGGGAGCATCCCGTCTCTTCGGCTGTCTGGCCGAGGCCTTGTCGGCTCCCGCCTGGGCGCCGTAAATCAACCGTTGCTCGCGGCGCTTCTGGATCTCCTCATCCCGCCGCCGCTGCTCGGTCCCCATCTCCAGGTTAAAGAGGAAGCGCAGGAGGTTGTCTTCGATCCTCTCCTTCATGGAACCGAACATCGTGAAACCTTCCCTTTTATACTCCACCAGGGGATCCCGCTGCCCGTATCCCCGCAGTCCGATCCCCTCGCGCAGGTGGTCCATCGAGAGTAGATGATCCTTCCATTCGGTGTCGATGACATGCAGCAGGATGAGCCGCTCCTGCTGGCGCATCTTCTCGGTTCCGTACCTATTCTCCTTTTCCTCGTACTTCTCCCGGACCGCCTTCCAGATCTCGTCCCGGAGGGCGGTTCGCCCCATGCCGTCATCGTGAACCGCGGAACTCAGCCTGCGGAGATCGACCCCGAAATACCGGAACAGTTCCTGCCACATCGTCTCCAGTTGCCAGTCTCCAGGGTCCTGATCATCGGCGGCGTGGGTCTCCATCAACCAGTCGACGACATCCTCGGTCTTCTCGAAGATGTATTCCCTCTGCCCCTTTCCGTCGAGAAGCTCGCGGCGCAGCCGGTAGATCTCGTTGCGCTGCTTGTTCATGACATCGTCATAATCGAGCAAGTGTTTCCGGATCTCGAAGTTGTGGGCCTCCACCTGGCGTTGCGCCCGCTCGATCGATTTGGTCACCATCGAATGGACGATCGGGACGTCCTCCTCCATGCCGAGCCGCTGCATGATGCCGGAGATCCGGTCGCTGCCGAAGATCCGCATCAGGTCATCCTCGAGGGACATGTAGAAACGGGAAGAACCGGGATCCCCCTGGCGGCCGGCGCGCCCGCGCAGCTGGTTGTCGATGCGCCGCGCCTCGTGCCGTTCGGTTCCCAGGATATGGAGGCCGCCGAGTGGTTTGACCCCCTCGCCGAGGACGATGTCGGTCCCGCGTCCGGCCATGTTGGTGGCAATGGTGACCACCCCTTTTTGCCCGGCGCGCGCCACGATCTCGGCCTCCTTCTCGTGATACTTGGCATTGAGGACCACGTGCGGAATCTTTTTCAGCTTCAGGAGCCTGCTGATCCGCTCGGAGTTCTCGATGGTGATGGTTCCCACCAGGACCGGCTGCCCCTTCTCGTACAGCTCGCAGATCTCCTCGATCACGGCGCGAAACTTCTCCTCCATGGTGCGGTAAACCACGTCGGGGAATTCCGTCCGGCGCAAGGGTCGGTTGGGCGGGATGACCACCACATCAAGCTTGTAGATCTTGTCGAACTCGAGCGCCTCGGTGTCGGCGGTCCCGGTCATCCCGGCCAGCTT
>JAPUIV010000212.1 GCA_027296665.1 Acidobacteriota bacterium
TTTCTCTGGCCGGGGGGAGTCCTGCAGGCGGAAATGGAAAAACCGGCGGGCGAGCCGTTCACGGTGGAAGAACTCGATCGAAAAGGCTCCTCATGCCCGACACTTTTTGCCTGGACCGGGGATCGCTACGAGTTCGTCAGCGATCTCCTCGGTGTCGGCGGGATCGGGTTCCTGGAGCGTCCCTGGAAGTACGTGAATCCGGATCCGACCGAGTATCTGAAGCTGGATCCGATCCGGATCCGGCCGCGACAGGGTGATTATCACCTATCGGTGGTCGGACAACTCGAGGAGGTGGTCTACCTCGACGCGGTTCGCCTGGTGGCGGTGGATCATCCCGACGGTACCGAGATCTATCCCGACGAGAGATTCTCGACCGGTCCGGAAAAGCCGGCCGAAAAGATCCACCGGGTGCGGGAACGGTTCTTTCCCGCGGCGGCCTGGGAGGAGGATCGACTGGACGTGTGGGAGCGGATCCTGCACAGGGACCGGATCTACCCGGACGGTTTCGAGCTGCTGTCCTTCGCCGGATATGCCGCGCCCCATTCCTTGACCCTTTCGTTCCTTTCCCTTCCCGCGGCGGAGCGCTGGGTCCTGTACATGTACGGGTGGGTCGATTATGAGTACTCTTCCTCGACCCTGGCGGCCCATCAGGCGGGAATCGAGCTGGCCCCCCCCGCTCTGGAAATCAACGACCCGGCGACGGGAAACTCCCGGACCTATCGATCCATCGGATTCCCTGCCGGCATGCCGAAGATGATGACCTTCGAGATCCCGGATCCTCTTCCCGCCGGTCCCGTCCAGTTGAAGCTCAGCACCAATATGAGGATCTACTACGACCAGATCTTTCTCGCCCCCGCGCGGGAGGAGATCCCCGTGCGCATCACGCGGGTACCGGCCGGAGGGGCGCGGTTGCGGTTCCTCGGGTCGCCTCGGGAGTTTTCCCCGGATGGGCTCCTGCCCCTGCTGTACGACTATCAGCTGGCCACCGGCGGGTTTCCATGGAAACGGATGGCGGGGGCTTTTACCCGGTTCGGGGAGGTGACCGAACTGCTCGATTCGGCCGATGATCGGTTTGTCATCATGGGGCACGGCGAGGAGGTACTGCTCACCTTTCCTGCCGGCCGGTTCCCCGCCCTGCCGCCGGGGTGGAAGAGGAGCTTTCTGTTCTTCGCGGACGGATTCTGCAAGGATATGGACCCGAACACCGCCTTTCCCGACTCGGTGGAGCCATTACCGTTCCACGCGATGTCGGCCTATCCATATCCTTCGGGCGAGAAATTCCCCGACAGTTCGGAACACAGGCGGTACCGCAAGGAATACAATACCAGGCGGGTCAACGTTCCCTGAAGGTGGAGCACAGGGGAGAGGGCCGAAACTCAGCAGCAGGAAGCGCCCCGGTTTTCCGAACGGGGTTTAGCCTTCCCCTTTCGGGCCGTCACCGTGATCGAGTGGAACTCGATCCCCTCGACGACCGCGAAAGGCTTTTCCCCCCGGGCGACGATCTCCATCCCGTGCAGACCGGCATCCTCGAAGGCCCGCAGAAAATCCTTCTCCTGGAAGGCGCCGGAGATACAACCGGACCAGAGCTTTGGATCCTCTTGCAGGGAGGCGGGGATCGGTTGATCCGAGACAATGTCGGATATCGCCGCCAGGCCGCCGTTCCGCAAGACCCGGAAGATCTCCTGGAAGAGCCGTATCCGGTCCTCCTTCCGCACCAGGTTCAGGACGCAATTCGAGACGATGCAGTCGATGGAGCCATCGGCGACCAGGGGATGGTCGGCGGCCAGCCGCGATCGGATCTCCTCGAGTCTGGCCGGATCGTCCAGGGACCGGTTCGGGCGCTCGCGCAGGCGCTCCTCGAGCAGTTCGAGGTCGACCCGCAGGTCCTGGATACGGGCCTTCCGGAATTCGACATTGTCATACCCGACCCGTTCCGCGAAGCTGGGACGGTGCTTCCTGGCCAGTTGCAGCATCTCGTCGTTCATGTCGATCCCGATCACCCGGCCGTTTCTGCCGGCCAGTTGCGCGGCCAGGTAACAGGCCTTCCCGGCGCCGCTCCCCAGGTCGAGGACGGTGTCCCCGGGCCTGACAAAGGGGGTGGGATTCCCGCAACCGTAGTCCCGTTCCAGGATCTCCTTCGGGATCGCTTTAAGAAGTCCGGGATCGTAGTCGACAGGGCAGCAGAGAGTCTCTTCCACTGCCCGGGCGCCGGCGGAATACCGCTCGCTGACCGCTTTTTCCACATCCATCGGTTTGATTCCCATAATGACTCCTCCAGCCAATCGGCCCCGATCCTCATCAAGACAACAATCGCGGCCGGTTTCTCTTCCCGCCGAGCCGATGAATCTGATGGAGTATAACCCGAAAGGGGGCCGGGGAGCCCAGAAAGGAATGGCCGGAACCCTGCGGGCCCCGATACTCTTCGCCGTCCCGGGGGAACGAGGAGGCTGAAGCGGAAAGAGGCTTCGCAAGGCACCGGCCATAAAACCAAGAAAAAACCTAGCGAACCGCCTGCAATTATCTTTGAGGAATACATAATTGTAAACAATTTGAAAGGCGATCCGGGTTTTTTTGCGGGTTTTATGCAACACTCCCGGAACCCGCGTTATCTCTACACGTTCAGACTCCCTCCCGAAAAAAAAGAGCGTCCCCGCCGGGGACGCTCCTCGAAAAACTAGAAATGGGTGGGATGGGCGGTTATTTAACCACCAGGGTCCCGTTCTTCGACCAGTGCTTGAAGGACCAGAACTTGGTGCATCGGAAATCGAATACCCCTCTTTCCGTTGCCACCAGTTCCACGGTCACCGATTCGTTCTTCCGGAAATGTTCCTTGATGCCGAACTCCTTCATCTTGATCGCGTAATGTCCATCCTTGCTCACAAAGGTGATGTTCACCCGGTCCCCGCGGCGGACCTTGAGGGTTTCAGGGTGGATCTTTCCGTCGAACGCCGTCACCTGGAACTTCTTGACGTGACCCGCCCTCGACCGTTTGGCCGGTTCCACCCTCTCCTTGCCTTTACCCGCGAATGCGGGTGACGACAGGGCAATGGCAATCGCGACAACGCCAAGGAGAACCCGAGAAAACTTTCTTCCCAACATGCTGGTTTTCCTCCCTAAAAATGGAAAATTCAGGCCCCCCTCCCTCGCGAGCATCGGTCCTGGAGGATGTGCCTTACTATTGGGAATATAGACGGGCCGGAACCAAGGTCAAGTTCGTGCTCGGCCTGACCGCTTGACAGGGTAGGAACCCCGCCCTACCTTTGTCGAAGCGAAGGTTTTCAGTATCAGGCAGGTTTTCCAGGGAATTGTGGAACCATTCCTCGGTGAGGAGGTGAAATCGAAATGCAGGGATATTGTGTGAAGTGCCGGACCAAGAGAAATATGGCGGATACCGAGAAAGTCACCATGAAGAACGGCCGTGCGGCAATGAAGGGAAAATGCGAGACGTGCGGGACGGGTATGTACAAGATTCTCGGAAACAAGTGAACGGGCCAATCCGTCTTATCTGAAAGACGCCATCCCGGCCGGGATTCCATCGAGGGCGATCTCGGGATCCCGGCCGTTTTTTTTCAGGGATAGTAAAAAAAAAGGGGGTGTTGGACACCCCCTTTTTTTTCTCACGATGTGAGAGTTTGTTATCTGCGTTTCCGGCGCGTCACTTTCTTCTTGGTGCCGGTGCCTTTCTTGGCTCTGGTGGTTTTCCTGCGAACTTTTGGCATTGATTCTCGCCCCCTTTCCCGTTTTCAGGTTTTGTTGAGAAATGAAAACATATTCAATATAAATGAAATGTATGGTCCTGCGGCGCTTTGTCAAGAAATCGGGAAAAAATGTGGCGGGAATTTCCGAACCGAAATCGGCAATGAGGTTATCGGTTCATCGTCCATACGAATTCGATGATGTCGATCCGGTTTCATTCGATGTTTCGCCAAGGATTTGACGGAAGATCAAGGATCCCTGACGAGAAAGAATTGATGACAACCCTGGTCTCCTGAAATCCCCGTCCAGAAGGGGGTTGGGCTTGACTCGGAGGCACGGAATCCCATATTTAGCAATAAGAGATCTTCCCAATTCAAGCAGGAGGCCCTAGGCATGGGAGCCGATTCCATCGAGGTGGCTTTTGAATATGGCCGCCGCCAGGTCGAGGCGGGAAACTACCGCGAAGCACTGCCATTTTTCAAGGAAATGGTGGAGAAGGGAAAGAAGGAGGGGAATGGAAATTTCTCTCAGCCGGCCCACAAATCCTACTATGCCCTTTGCATGACCATGGTGTACGGGCCCACCCGGGAGGCGATCCAGTTGTCGGAGCGCGCGGTCAGCAAGGAGTTTTACAATCCCGATCTGTTCTGCAACCTCGGGCTCGTTTACATGCGCTGCGGCAAGCGCGGCCCCGCTTTCCGGGCCTTCAGGCGGGGACTGGCGTTGAAATCAAACCACCTCCGGATCGCCAAGGCCCTCAAAAAGTACGAAGACCGGGAAAAAAGATTCCTCAAATTCCTGCCGCGCCAACATTTTCTGAACCGGTGGATCGGCCAGATCCGGTTCCGGTTGGCGGGCGGCTCCGATTCCTGAATCCGAATTGACAATTCTCCTCCCCGTCCCTACAATCATGCCCGCATGGGAGGAGGGTTTAAATGAAACATGTCTTCGCATTTCTCCTGACACTTCTTCTCGGTTCGTTTTCCTGGGCCGCTGCCCAGGATTTTCAGTATCAGGGTTTCGGTTTTCGCGTCGGGATCTCCGAGGGTCCCGACCAGGGATATGGCGGGATCCACTGGGATTTCGGCACCCCCAACTCCAGCCTCCGGATCCGGCCGAACATCGAGATAGGATTCGGCGACGATACCACCCTGCTGGCCTTTAACGGGGAAGTCGACTGGTACTTCCGGAAACAGGGAGACTGGTTCCCGTACGCCGGGGGGGCGGTGGCCCTCAACTTCATCGAACGGGACGATCTTCCTCCCCAGGCCGATGACACCAATACGGAGGTCGGTTTCTATGCCGTTGGCGGGATAGAAACCCTTCTCATGAACAACCGGAAATTCCTGGTTGAGGTGAAGATCGGCTTCGATGATTCCCCCGACTTCAAGCTCGGTGTCGGGTGGACATTCTAAATACGGCGCTCCCAGGGAGATCCCCGATTGCCGAAAGTGAGGCGTAAGACTCGTAAGAGGAAACGCCGGCGCGGTTTCCTCCGCAGAAATTTCCTGCGGATCCTCCTTCCCCTTCTCTTCTTTTCCGGGATCGCCCTCGTTCTCATCCATCTGGACGCCGGCCATCGATTCCGGGAACGGATGGACCGGTTTCCTTCCCGCATCTATTCGGCGGGTCTGATCCTTCGGCCGGGGATGGATATCACCCCCGAGCGGCTCACCGAACAACTGGAACTGCTGGGTTACCGCCGGGCCGAAAGCCGCGATCCGGGTCCCGGCGAGTACCGGACTTCCTGGAATACCTTCACGATCCGGTTGCGCAATCAGGAGGGAGGGGAAAACCCGCCGCTGGTCAAGGCCCGGATCCGGGGCCGCCATCTGATCAACCTGATCGACGATGAGAAGAACTGGCTCGACAGCCTCCCCATCGGGCAGAGGCTGCTTGGAACCTTTTTCGGCGACCTCCAGGAAGAACGGGTGCCGATCCTCCTCGAGGAAACCCCCATCCATCTGCGCCGGGCGATCCTGACCATCGAGGACCGCCGGTTCCGCTCACATCCAGGGGTCGACCCGTTCGGGATCGCGCGCGCCCTGTTCGCGAACCTGCGTTCGGGCCGCGTCGTCCAGGGCGGCAGCACGATCACCCAGCAACTTGCGAAGAACCTGTACGGGACCGGCAAGAGGACCGTCCCGCGCAAGATCTTCGAGATGATCATCGCCCTCGATCTGGAATTCCAGTTCACCAAGGATGAGATCCTGGAGGCCTACCTGAACGATATCTACCTCGGACAGCGGGGACCCGTGGCGATCTCTGGTGTCGGCGCGGCGGCGGAATTTTATTT
>JAPUIV010000213.1 GCA_027296665.1 Acidobacteriota bacterium
CCGCTTCCGGCCCCTGAAATTTTCATGAAAGTTTCGATTCAGATTCCCGGCGGTCCGGACCTGGAGCTCACCCGCACCGTTGGGGCCTCCCTGGGTGTTCATCTTGTCGTCCTGATATTTCTCGGCTTCACCCCGGCCTTCCTCCCCTCCGGAGCCGCCCCCCAGGTCGTCTATACGGTCAACCTGGTCGATATGCCGCCCACTCCGCAACTCCCTGCCCCCAGCCAAAGGTCAGCCTCACCTCCGGTCGGCGTGGAGAAGGAGCAGGCACAATCTGAAACAATCCCTGAACCCGAGGCGCCCAAACCACCACCGAAGCCGGAAGCAGTGAAACCGATCCAGGAAAAACCAAAGGAAGAGAAAGCGACTCCTCCGAGACCGCGGCCGGAACCGGTCCAGAACCCGGTGAGGGAAACCGACGCGGACCCGGCAGGTTCGTCCTCCCCGGTGGAAGTCGATCCACCGGCAGAGGAGACCGGGGTCAGGTCCGATCTGGAGCAGGGGCCGACCGCAGGAAACTCCGGCCCCGGCATTGCCGGAAACGAGACGCAAGCGGGATTCGACGATGCGTCCTTTAAATACACCTATTATGTGAACCGGATGGTCAGCATATTGAGATCCCAGTGGAACAAACCGATCCGGCCCGAGGCTTCTACCGGAGCCTTGCGCGCGGTGATCTATTTCGAAATCGCCCGGGACGGGAACATCCTTTCATCGGAATTGGAAGAATCGAGCGGTTACCAGCCGCTCGATCTTTCGGCCCTGCGGGCCGTACGTGAAACACGCCGGATGCCTCCCCTGCCTCTCCAGTACAACAAGAACACGCTTGGAGTTCATTTTTTCTTCGAGTTGAAACCCGAGGAACATTCCCCGTCGAGGTTTGAAAGGCCATGAGCCGAAATAAACATCTTTCAGTATCTCTTTTTCTGCTCGCATTTGCCGTTTCCTTCCCGGAACGGGGGTGGTCTCAGGAACCGGACCTGATTACCGGTATCTCCGAAACGGGGGCCACCCGGATCCACCTGGCCCTCCCGGACTTCCTGGCAGTGCCGCGAGGTTCCTTGCTTGCCCTGCAGGCGGCCAGGACCATTCACCAGGTCTTGCGCTCCGACCTGCACTTTTCCGGGTACTTCGATATCGTCAACCCGGACTACTACGAACTGGTAACCGGTTACAACGAACGGGATCCCAAGTTCCAGGAATGGACCGCGATCGGAGCCGACTCCCTGATCCTGGGAAAGACCGAAGAAGTCGGGGAAAAGTTGCTTCTAGAGGGCCGTCTCTATGATGTTCCGGGCAAGCTCGCGATGCTGGGAAAACGATACCGGGGCGGGGTGGGAAGTTTGCGGAGCATCGCCCACAAATTCGCCGACGAAGTGGTCCTCCAGTACACCGGCGAAAAGGGTGTCGCGGCCACCCGGATTGCCTACGTTCACCAGCAGGGTTCCAACAAAAATATTTTCATCATGGATTATGACGGCGAGCATCAAACACAACTGACCCGGGACAAGACCCTCAACCTGACACCGGCATGGTCACCCGATGGAACCCGGATCGCGTTTCTGTCCTATCGAAATGGGTTCCCGGAACTAGTCATTCTCTCCCAGGACGGGACCCGGGTCCGCGCCTACCCGCAGTCGGGAGAACTGAATGCCTCACCCGACTGGTCGGCGGATGGAAAACACCTTCTCTTCAATTCCAGCCGTGACGGCAATGCCGAAATCTACTCCCTCCGGATCGCGGACGGCCGTATTTCCCGTCTGACCCATCATCCCGGGATCGATTCCTCCCCTGCCTGGTCCCCCAATGGCCGGCAGATCCTGTTCACCTCGGACCGGAACGGATCTCCCCAGATTTACATCATGGACGCCGAGGGCACTCACCCCCGCCGTTTGACCTTCCAGGGAAGTTACAACGACCAGGGGTCCTGGACCCCCCGCGGGGATCGAATCGTTTACACCTCCCGGGTGGAAGGGCGTTTCCAGATCTTTCGAATCGATCTGAAGGACAGGAAACCTGTTCCGTTGACATCCGGACGGGGGAACAAGGAATCGCCCTCCTGGTCCCCCGATGGCAGGCACATCGCCTACTGCTCCAACGTCACCGGCAGGTACGAAATTTATTCCATGACCTCCGAGGGGGAACGGCAAACCCGCCTCACCCGGGGTGGTGGAAATACGCACCCCACCTGGTCTCGTTGATTCCCGGATGAAAGGCGCAACACCTTGCATTCGGAGCGGGATATGCTATAGTTTCAGGCTCGCCCGGGGGCACCGGGGCAAATGGCGGATTACCATCAGGAACCAAGCAAGCCAAGGAGGCAGTCCAATCATGAACCGACCCGATCGTTTCACTTGGGCAACGATTCTTTCTGTCATGGTTTTTGCGACGGCGTTTTGCTCCAGGGGGCCGAAACCTGGTTCTCCCGAGACGGAAGCCCCGGTTTTCGATCCCCCTTCGGCTATCGAGGAACCCGGAGAGGAGGAGGCCGGAGGGTGGACGGCCGAAACGGAGGTGCCCGCAGAAACCCTGCCTCCACCGGGATCCTCCTCCGGGGATGCCAAGGGGGTGCTGAAAACGATCTACTTCGATTTTGACAGGTACAATCTGAAACCCCGCGCGATCGAGACCCTGAACAACAATCTTTCATGGTTAAAAAACAACCCCGATTTTGAAATAAGGATCGAGGGCCATTGTGATGAACGCGGCACCGATGAATACAACCTGGCTCTGGGGGATCGCCGCGCGATCACGGCCAGGGAATTCCTGGTGAAAAGAGGGATCTCCGCGAACCGCATACGGATTATTAGCTTCGGCGAGGAGCGGCCGGTTGACTCCCGGCACAGCAATTCCGCCTGGTCCAAAAACCGCAGAGCGGAATTCCTGATCGTGAGCAAACTTTCAAGATGAAGTTGGTTCCACGAAGGTTCCAGGTTCCCTGCTTGTTGGCGGCGGTAGCCCTTGGTTCCGGCTGCCTGACCACAGGGGGCGGTGCTTCCCTGCAAAGCGATCTGGATGATATCCAGCAACAGCTCTGGCGGGTGCAGAAAGATACTGCCGCTCTTCATGAAAAGATGGACGAAATCCAAACGGAATCCGAAACCCGGCCTCAGATGGACCCGGTGTTGTTTCCGGAAATCGATGCAGGGAATCGAATGGATTCCTTCCAGAACGATATTCAGATCCTCCGGCGCCGGATCGACGAGATGAACTTCCGGATGGACACGATCGTCCAGGAGATCCGGGATACCCGCACGCGGCTGTCCGTCCTTTCGGATGGCGCACCTGGTGAGTCGAATTCACCGATCCCGGACAGACCGGGGGAGGGGGGAATCGTTCCGGGAACAGGAAACGGGGCGGTCAACCCCGAGGAACTGTACCAGAACGCCTATGCCGACTACAGCAAGGGAAACTATCTACTTGCCGTCCTCGGATTCCGGGAATATGTCCGCCGGTTTCCCGACAGTGAACTGGCTGATAATGCACAGTACTGGGTCGGCGAGAGTTATTTCAGCAGCGGGGATTATGAGAAAGCGATCCTCGCCTTCGATGAACTGGTTTCCCGCTTTCCCAACGGGGACAGGTTACCCACAGCCTACCTCAAGAAGGGGATGTCCTACCTGGAAGAGAACCGCACACCCCGTGGAGTTCTCGATCTTCAGTTTCTGGTCAGGAACTTTCCCACCACCGACGAGGCAAGACAGGCAAGGGAACAACTGCGCAGACTGGGGCTGGCGGAGAACTGAATTCCCCTGTTCGGGCAAGGAGACCGATCGAAATGGCCAATAAACCATCGGCGCGTAAACAGGCAAGGCAGAATATAGTCCGCAGGAACCGGAACCGTTCCGCCCAATCGAGGTTACGCTCCCAGATCAAGAAATTTACCCAGACCCTGGAGGGAGAACCGAATCGGGAGCAGGTTCGAGATGAGCTTTCGCGCTCCTTCTCCCTCGTAGATAAGGCGAGGCAGAAAGGGATTCTTCATTCCAACACCGCTGCCAGGAGAAAATCCGGTCTGGCCAGGATGGCAAACCGGGTCCTGGAAAAGGCCGGATAAAATCCTTCCCTCCACTTGACGGAAAAAGCGCCCAACAGGTAACCTGGTTGGTTGTGACGCCTTTTCAGACCGCCCTGACCGAGGTCCCCGGAACCGGAATGTTCCGCCTCCAGGTGGAAGGTATCGTCACCTTCGACCAGGCCCCCGAACTCCGCCAAACCGTCGTCAATGCCGTCTGCCG
>JAPUIV010000214.1 GCA_027296665.1 Acidobacteriota bacterium
CTCTGTGCATCTCAATGAGTTGTTGAAAATCGCCATCGACAGGAAGGCCTCCGATCTGCACATGAAGGTAGGGAGCCACCCGGTGATCCGGGTAAGCGGAAAACTGATTCCCCTGTCGGAGATCCGCCGGATGACCCAGGAGGATACCATCGCCATGACCTTCGGGATCATGAGCGGTAGGCAGAAACAGAAATTCAAGGATCACTATGAAATCGACATTGCCTATTCGGTCCCGGGCCTCGGCCGGTTCCGGGTGAACGTTTTCCAGCAGAGGGGCACGGTGGGAATGGTTCTACGCGTAATTCCCGCCAAGATCCTCACCTTCAAGGATCTCCATCTTCCCCCGGTTCTCGAAACGATCGCGGAGGAGAGCCGCGGTATCGTCCTGGTGACGGGGACGACCGGCAGCGGAAAATCGACCACCCTGGCCGCGTTGGTCGATTACATCAATACCCAAAGGACCGAACATATCATGACCATCGAGGACCCGATCGAGTTTCTCCACCGGGACAAAAAAAGCCTCGTGAACCAGAGGGAAGTGGAGGTCGACACCAAATCGTTCGCCAGCGCCATTCGTAGCGCTCTCCGGCAGGATCCCGACGTCATCCTGGTCGGTGAAATGCGGGACTACGAAACGATCGAAACGGCCCTCACGGCCGCCGAAACAGGACACCTGGTTCTGAGCACCCTTCACACCCTGGACGCCACCGAGACGGTTCACCGGATCATCTCGGTTTTCCCCCCGCATCAGCAAAAACAGATCCGTTTGCAGCTGGCAGGGGTACTCAAGGCGGTGGTCTCCATGCGGCTCATTCCTCGAGCGGATGGCCACGGCCGGGTTCCGGCCATTGAAGTCCTCCGTACCACCGGCTTTATCCGGGACTGCATCGAGAATAAGGAAAAGACCAAGCTGATTCGCGGGGCGATTGCCGCCGGAACTTCCCAGTACGCCATGCAAACCTTTGATCAATCAATCTTCAGCCTGTACAAGAAGGAGTTGATCACGCTGGAAGAAGCCCTCCGCCGGGCAACCAACCCCGAGGAGTTCAAGCTCAAAATCCAGGGGATTGAATCGACGGCCGAGATGTCCCAGAGGGAGATGGAAAACTCTCTCCAGGGCCCCGAAATGAGAGGGGGAAAGAAATCCGATTCTCCCTTTGAACTTTCGAGAGCCACGTTCCGGAAGGACTGAAGGACGCCCCCCCCGGAACGACCTGCAAAAACGCGATTCCCCGCCGTGACGAACCCTACATGTTTGGGATAAGATCTCGGCGGGAGGCGAGTTAACTTGAAAGGGAATGACGTTCGGCGGAATTTCCTGGAATATTTCCAGGTTCGGGGTCATCGGGTTGTGGCTAGCTCGCCTCTTGTGCCTGCCAGAGACCCTTCCCTGCTATTCACCAACGCAGGGATGAATCAATTCAAGGATCTGTTCCTCCAAAGGGAAAAACGAACGTACACCAAGGCCGCCTCCTGCCAGAAATGTCTCCGTGTAAGCGGTAAACACAATGACCTGGAACAGGTGGGGGTGACCCCCCGGCACCATACCTTCTTCGAGATGCTGGGTAATTTCTCCTTCGGAGATTACTTCAAAAGAGAGGCGATCGGGTTTGCCTGGGACCTGCTCACCGGTTCCCTGGGGCTTCCGGTTGACCGTCTCTGGGTGTCAGTCTTCGAGAAGGATGAGGAGTCTGCGAAGATCTGGGAATCCGAAATCGGTGTGCACACCGATCGAATCATCCGTCTGGGCGAGAAAGACAATTTCTGGCAGATGGGGGACACCGGGCCTTGCGGTCCATGCTCCGAAATCCATTTTGACCGGGGAATCGCTCTCGGGTGCGGAAAGCCGGATTGCGGGGTCGCCTGTGATTGCGATCGCTTCACCGAACTGTGGAATCTGGTCTTCATCGAATTCAATAGGGATGCGGAGGGAAACCTCAATCCTCTTCAGCAGAAGGGGATCGATACGGGAATGGGATTGGAACGAATTGTTGCTGTTCTTCAGGGCGTGGGCAGCAATTATGAAACCGACCTGTTCCAGCCTTTGCTGAATTCGATTTCCGGAATTTGCGGGAAGCGATACGGAGAAGAGAAGAGAGCCGACATCTCGTTCCGGGTGATTGCCGATCACATCCGCAGCATCTCATTTCTGATCGCGGATGGGGTTGTCCCGGCCAACGACAACCGGGGATACGTTCTTCGCCGGATTCTCCGGAGGGCCATCCGCCACGGCCGCAAACTTGGATTGGAGGATCCTTTTCTCTGGCAGCTCACGGATCAGGTTGTGCTGGAAATGGGCCCCGCCTATCCGGAACTTGTCTCGTCCCGAAAGGTTATTTCCCGGATTTGCCGCAGGGAGGAAGAGAGATTCCGCGACACCTACCAGATCGGTTCCCGGCTCATGGAAGAGGTAATGTCGAAGTTGCGTTCGAAAGGGGTGGGAACCGTTCCCGGTGACGACATGTTTCTTTTGTATGACACCTACGGGATGCCGATCGACTTCCAGGAGGAGATGGCCGAGGAGAAGGGGCTCGCCCTGGATCGAACCGGGTTCGAGAAGAGACTCGATCGGCAGAGGCAGAAGGCGAGGAAGGCCTGGCGGGGCGGGAGGGGAATGGAAGCGGGCACCGCGTATCACGAATTCCTTCCCGAGGACTGCAGCAAGTTCCTCGGATACCAGTCCACCGTGATCGAGGATTGCAAGGTCCTGGCGGTTCTCGCCGACAGCAAGCCGACCTCGGAGCTGCGGGAAGGGCAGGAGGGTGAGGTTCTTCTGGAGATCACTCCCTTTTACCCGGAGGGAGGCGGACAGGTCGGTGACCGGGGGATCTTGACCTTCGGTGCGGGGACCGCCCGGGTGGTTCAGACTCACAGCCCTGTTCCCGGCATGATCCTGCATCAGGTTCGACAGGTGTCGGGGCGGATCGCCAAGGGGGATCGGGTCACCGCAACCGTGGATGCGGAATTGCGGCGGGACACGGCCCGGAATCATACCGCGACACATCTCCTTCATGCCGCCCTGAGGAGAACCCTGGGGGAACATGTCAAGCAGGCGGGTTCCTATGTCGGGCCCGATCGTCT
This sequence comes from Acidobacteriota bacterium, assembly GCA_027296665.1. Classification (GTDB taxonomy): domain Bacteria; phylum Acidobacteriota; class Polarisedimenticolia; order JAPUIV01; family JAPUIV01; genus JAPUIV01. The sequence goes on from JAPUIV010000214.1 coordinate 3,082, forward strand.
CCGGTTCGACATCAACCATTTTGCTCCGATCGATCCATCGACCCGCCAAGAGGTGGAGGATCTGGTGTGGAGGAAGATTCTCGAAGACATACCCCTCCAGGTGGAAGAAATGCCGATCGATGATGCTCTCGCGGCGGGTGCCATCGCCCTGTTCGGGGAAAAATACGGTGATAGTGTGCGCGTGGTCCGTATCGGCGATTTCAGCGTGGAGCTTTGCGGCGGCACCCATGTCGGCAGGACCGGGGAGATCGGAGAATTTTCTCTCATGGATGACAGCAGTATCTCGGCGGGCGTTCGGCGCCTCGAGGCCTTCAGTGGAGGCGGAGCGGGAAACCTGCGCCGGCGGGACAGATCGATCCTCGACCGGTTGGAATTGGTGCTCAAAACCGGAAGGGAACAGATCCCCGATGGGGTTCGCCATCTGGTGGAACAGCATAAGGCCCAGCAAAAAGAGATCGGGGACTTGCGCGGCCGCCTGCTGGCCGGAGGTGGGTCCGGGGAAGATGTCCGCATCGATCGAGCCGGCCCCGTCCAGGTAGTATCCCGGCGGGTGGAGGGGGCCCGTCCCGGAGAGCTGCGCCTCTTGGCCGATCGAATTCGAAACCGGTATCGCCCCTCGATAGTGATTCTCGGTACCATCTCGGGAGAGAAAGGCTTCCTCAACCTGTCCCTTACCAAAGATCTGTTAAAACAATTGAGCGCAAAAAAGATTCTGCAATCGGTTGTGAAAACAGGGGGGTACCGCGGCGGGGGGAGGAACGACCTCGCCGAGGCGGGGGGGGAGGCGACCCGGCTGGATGAGGTCCTGGAAAAGGCCCGTGCCGCGGCGTGCGACGCCGCCCTCTCCCTGTCCGGGAAAGGCGAAGGGAAAGGATCCGGTGGGAACCCATGACCGCCGCAACCCGGTTGGCGATCCTGCTTCTTGCCCTTTCCCTGTCCGTTTTCAAAGTTCATGGCGGGGATACCTTCTATTACGGGGAGTCGGATGGGACGATCCTGCTTACCAATATTCCCTCCGGAAACCATCTTCGACCCTTGCGCCGCGAAGAGGGCGGCATTCTTCCGAGAAAGGGGCAGACACCCTTTGGCGCCATCATCCGGGAGGCGGCAATTCAGGCAGGCTTGAATGAGGATCTACTTCTGGCCGTCATCGCGGTGGAATCGGATTTCCGCCCCGGGGCCGTATCCCCCAAGGGGGCGATGGGACTCATGCAACTCATGCCGGATACCGCGGATGCCCTCGGAGTGGCCCGTCCTTTCGATCCTCGCGAGAATGTCCAGGCGGGTGCCTTGCATCTCCGGAGACTCCTGGACCGGTTCGGAGGTGATCTCGAACTGGCCCTGGCGGCATATAATGCCGGTGAGCAGCGGGTCCGGGAAAGTGGCGCGGTTCCTCCCTTCCCCGAAACCCGCCGCTACGTGGACCAGATCATGGCTCGTCTGTCCCCTTCCTCCCGGTCGCGGAGCGTTCATGAGGCACGATCTCCGATCCCCGTCTTGCCGCAGGAGAAGCGGATTTTTATCTATGTCGACGAAAACGGGATCACCAAGTTCACCGATATTCCGAAAGGGGCAGGGAAGCCGATCCAGTAGATCCGTTTCCGGCCTCTCCAGCTTGTCCTCCTACCAACCCCCTCCCTACAGGCACCTGAGCCGTTACTTGCGCGAACGTTTCGGTGGCCCGGTTTTCCGTGTCCCGCTGGAAGGAGGTTTTACCTGTCCCAATCGGGATGGACGGATTGCCTTCGGTGGTTGCCTGTTTTGTGATTCCGGCGGTTCCGCTGCCCGTCCTGAACGGAGGGGAATGCCGATTCGTGACCAGATGGAAAAGGGGATGGAATGGCTCCGTTCCAGGTTCGGGGCGGAAAAATTCCTGGCCTACTTTCAATCCTTCACCAACACATACGCGCCTCCGGATCGATTGCGGGAACTGTATGATTCCGCCTTGGTCCACCCCGATGTCATTGGCCTTTGCATCGGCACACGGCCCGATTGCGTTCCCGGACCGGTTCTCGATCTGCTGGAGTCCTACCGCGATCGCCGCTACGTCCTGGTGGAAATGGGCCTGGAATCGGTCCGGGATCAGACACTGGACAGTATGAACCGCGGGCACACCGTCGAGCAGTTCCGGGACGCGGTGCGGAGAACTCGCGGCCGGGGGCTTGAGGTATGCGCCCACATCATTCTGGGGTTTCCTGGAGAAGGGCGCCGGGAAGCGGTCCAGGCGGCCAGGGAATTCAATCTTCTCCAGGTGGAGGGAGTCAAGGTGCACCTGCTCCACGTGTTGCGGGATAGCCCCCTGGAGAGGATCCACCGGAGAGGGGCTTTACCCTTGCTCGAACGCCGGAAATATGTGTCGTTGGTGGTCGATTTCCTGGAACGACTGCGGCCGGATACAGTGATCCATAGGCTCACCGGCGAAGCTCCCCCTTCCCGTTTGATCGCACCTCTCTGGTGTCTGGACAAGCAGGGTGTCCTGCGGGAGATAAAGATGGAAATGAAAAGGAGAGGAACCTGGCAAGGAAAACAGTTCCAAATGGCATGAATCAATCTCTTTTCGGCCTCCCGAAGGTAGAACTTCACGTGCATCTGGAGGGCACCATTCGCCGGGAAATTCTGGAAAAAATCGGGCGGCGGAACAACACCCTGCCCGTTAAGGAGACGGGAGCCTTTCTGGAAAGGATCTACCGTTCCGGGGGGGATCTTAGCAGCTTTCTTCGCCGGTTCGCCGCCGTTTGCCACCACTTGCGCTCCCCCATCGATTTCTATCTTGCGGCTCGTGATTATGGGAAGCAACTCAGCCGGCAGGGCGTCCTCTACGCCGAGATCCATCTTTCGGTGCAAATATTCACCAGGAGGGGAATTCCCCTACAGCCTATCCTGTCAGCGGTGGACGAGGCATTCGAGGAGGCGTACCGGGAATCCGGGCTGATGTTGCGGCTGATCCTGGATGGAGTCCGCCAGTGGGGGCCCGGATCGATGCTGGAGCTGGTGGAGATGGCCGAAGGCACCAGGCGGTGGAAAGTGGTGGGAATAGGATTGGGCGGGGATGAGAACTCGTTTCCGGCCGAAAGTTTCCGCGAGGCCTTCCGTGCGGCACGGGATCGGGGATGGAAGACCACCGTTCACGCCGGCGAGGCAGGAGGGCCGGATTCCGTCCGCGATGCAGTGGAAATTCTGAAAGTCGATCGGATTGGCCATGGAGTTAGGGCCGCGGGGGATCCTTCTGTCCTTGATCTTCTGGCCCGATGTCAGATCCCGATCGATCTGTGTCCAACAAGCCAGAGAGAAACCGGGGCCGTTGCGAAAAACGACATTTATCCCCTGCGAACCTTCCTGGACCGGGGAATCCCGGTGACCATCGGTTCGGACGATCCGGCACTGTTTCAAACGGACCTGACCAATGAGCTGTCATGGTTGCAGGGCCACTGCGGCCTCTCTCCGGAAGATCTGGTTAGGGTGGAACGGAATGGTTTGGAGGCGATCTTCTGTGAGCCGGAGGTACGCCGGCGACTGGGAGCGATTTTCCATGCCGGGATCCGCTCCTGGCAAAGAAACCGTACCGATTAGAATTGACAAAAACCCATTTTCGGGGTAATAATATTGACATTCCTTGATTCGGCACGTCATCTGCATCTTCGGGCGAGCGCTCCGGGTCTCGGAGGGGGAAGCTCCGGAACGTCCGCGTTTCCCAGGCGCTGGGAAAGAGGGTTCTATGAAGGAGGGGATTTCCACCGGCACCCGGATCGGGAGTTACATTCGCAGACTCCGGGAAAACTATGGTTACACCCTTCGCCGGGTTGAGCAGCGCTCCCAGGCGATCGGCGATTGCATCGACAATTCCCAGCTCTCCCGTTTCGAAAAGGGGAAATCCTTTCCTTCCTTCGAAAAACTCCGCATTCTCGCCAAGGTCTTCAACATCCCGGTTCAGAACTTTTCCGATATGCTGGACCTGGAGGTGTTCGACCAGTTCAAGCCAACGGGGACGAATTTCAACGAATTAATGGAAACGGGATCCCGGGAATTCGAGGCGGGGAATTTCGGAAGGGCCTACGTTATCTTCGAACGTTGCCTGGAGGTGGAGAAATCCGGAACCCGGGAAGAACGGGCGGAGAGAAAGGCCCGGGCCCGAGGCCGCATGGCCATAGCCCTGAAAAAACTCGGCAAGCTTTCCATGACGGAAATGGAACTGCGCTCCATCCTCAGGGACCGTTCTCTGCTGAGTGCCCCGACCCAGATTCGAACCCTTCTGCAACTTGCCTCGGTGAACCGGGAGATGGGGGACCGGTACCTTGCGGCCATCATTTCCCGGGAATGCCTGGAACTCTCCCTTGCGGAGAATGATCGCCAGAGCCAGGCGGCGTCGCGGCAGATTCTCGGGAACGTCCTGTTCGAGGATGGCCAACCTGGCCGGGCGGTTCCCCATTTCGAAGCCTCCCTCGACCTTTGGGAACTGCTGGGGCAGAAGCAAAAGAAGATCACCCTCCTGGCAACTCTGGGCGAATGCCTTTGCTGCCAGAAACAGAGCGTGAAGGGGTGGTCCCGCCTCAAAAGAGCTCTCCACCTGGCGAGAAAACTTTCTGATCGGCGTGGTGCCGCCTACACCTTGCACAAAATGGCGGTAGTCTGTTTCCGCGAGCAAAGGGGCAAGGAGGGGCATGATTTTATCACCCGTTCCAACCTGGAAGCCGATCAAGAACCTGAACGATATGTCGATATCATCTTCGCAAACACATTCCTGCAATGGGATGAGGCCAATGGGTTGGGGAACCAGACCCAGGCCAAGATTGCCTTCGGACGTCTCAAACACCTCCGTCCCGACCTGGAACGCCGCCTTCCTGAGGTTGAGAGGTTCGATGAATACCTGAGAAGGAGTCAAAGCCATGTTGCGTAAGAGGATCCTTGCCCGGGTATTTGGACTCCTCGCTGGCATTGTTCTGATGGGTACCTGGGTTTTCGGTGAGGTTTCGGTCAATTTCGACGCGGAAGGGAATTATCGGTATACCTCATTCCTCGTCGAACCGGGTCTCGAAGGGAACCGATTCTGGACCCCGGTCCGGGGGATCGAACGGCAAAGAATTTTGAACCCCGAAGGGGATCTTTTCGGTGATGGACGTCCCGCCCTGGTGGATGACCCGCAATCAGGTTCGCCCCTGGCCGTCTGGTCGGTGCGGTCGGGCCGGAGTGCCGTTCTGGTCTGGTCTATCTGGGAAGAGAATGGGTGGAGCCCGCCCCGCTGGGTGCATCCAATCTCCTCTCCGTTCGAGGATCGGGATCCTGTGCTTGCCGTCGATTCGGACGGGCAGGTTCACCTGGTCTGGTGGAAGAACCAAGAGGGCCGTGGCATCGTCATCCGGAGCCGTTTTCTGGGTGAGGCGGGATGGTCCCTCCCCCGGCCGATCTCATCCAGGGGGATCGATGCCCGTTATCCCGAGATCGAAATCACCGGGAATGGCCCGGCGGTTGTTTTCCGGTCCAACGGAAAGTTCGGGCAGCCGATACCTTTGAACAAGGGAATCATTCCTTCCGGAGCAACAGACCAACTGGAAAAAAACAGTTCCGGCAATGATGGCCTTACGGACGATCCTGACGTTCTCCCGTGAACGGTTGCCCCTAGAATCCTGATGAATCCATGATCCTTTTTGACGGGTTTCCAGCCCCTATGCTATGGTAACTCTCGCTGCGGGAATCCGAAACGGGCTTCTTTTTCGGTTTCTCCAAACGGCCTACTTCGGGAGGGAAGGCGTTTATGGAAACTCGAACGAAGCACAGCCTTCCCAAACCGATCATTAACCTTCCCACATCCATCACCATCTTCCGTATCTTCTTGGTGCCGGTTCTCGTAGTTGTCATCCTGACGAAATGGGAGCGGATCGGGGTGGCCATTTTTCTCTTGGCCGCCTTCACCGACTATCTGGATGGCTATCTTGCCAGAAAGAGGGGAGAGGTGACCGCCATCGGGAAGCTTCTCGATCCGATCGCGGATAAATTACTCATGTCCGCTGCTTTCATCTCACTGGTGGAAGTGGAAGCGGCGCCCGCATGGATCGTCGTGATTGTTGTCGGGCGGGAGCTGGCAGTGAGCGGTCTACGCCAGGTCGCGGCCTGCCAGGGTGTGGCAATTCCCGCATCGGTCTGGGGGAAATTCAAGACGGCATCCCAGGTGATCGCGGTCGTTCTATTAATTCTCGGTGAACGCCACCTAGGACGGTTCGCCATCCTGGGGCGGGCCGCCTTGTGGATTGTAGTATTTTTGGCGATCCTTTCCGCCTGGGACTACTTCCGAAAATTCACCCGGAGCCTTGGGCTTCTGAACGGTTCGAGGGCAACATGAAATTCTGGCAAGGGGTTCGGACCCGGTTCCTGGGAGGGTTGCTGGTTCTCCTTCCCCTCTTCGTGACGGTCTGGGTCTTGTATCTGGTATTTGGTATCATCAATGCCACGGTAACGCCATGGGTGATCGGCTTCCTCGATAGGATCCCGATTCCCTTTTTCCAGACCGCCTGGAATCGCCTGATGGCCCCGGTCTTGGCCCTTTTCCTGACCCTCATTCTGATCTGCCTGATAGGGATCCTTGCCCGGGACGTGTTTGGCAGAAGATTGTTGAGGGCGATAGACGCCCTCTTCCTGAAGGTTCCCCTGATCAAGGGGGTATACGGCTCGGCCCGGCAGCTCATCGATGCCTTCTCCGCGGGTGGCTCCAACGCCTTCCGCCAGGTGGTCCTGGTCGAGTACCCGAGGAAGGGATTATTCGCGGTGGGATTCTCCACCGGTGATGCCATCCAGTCGTTGGCGGGCTTCGAGGTGGGGGAACTTATCACCGTCTTTCTCCCCACCACTCCGAACCCAACATCGGGGATGATGATCATTCTTTCCAGTTCAGAATTGAAAATCCTGCCAATGAGCGTGGAGGAGGGCCTGAGATTGATCGTATCGGGGGGGGATTGTCGTCCCCCGAAACTAAACGCCGTGTATTACTGGTTGATCAAGGCTTTATTCTGGATCCCGGTAAGGATCTACTTCCGGTTCCGGGTCACCGGACGAGAAAGGATCCCTTCCCGGGGCGCTCTTCTGGTGGTAGCGAACCATTGTTCCTTCCTCGATCCGTTCATTCTCGGATCGGCATTTCCCAGAAGGATCCGTTTTTTCGTTCTTCGAAGAATGTACGAACTCATGCGCCTGTGCTGGTTTTACGTCGGCATGGGGACCATTCCTGTCGGAGGAAAGGAAGGAGATCGGAAGGCGATCCGTTCGGCCCTGCGGATCCTTGGCAGGGGAAAGATCATTGGAATCTTTCCCGAGGGTTCGCGAAGCGGGGACGGCAATCTCGGCATGGGAAAAATGGGATCCGCCTACCTCGCCGCAAAGTCGAACGTGCCGATCGTTCCTGCCTATATTTCCGGCGCCTTCGAGGCGATGCCGCCCCGGTGCTGGTTTCCCAAGCCGGCCCGGATCCATGTCGCCTTCGGCCGGCCGATCCGCTTCGATCCCGTTGTCGGAAAGCGGATGAACCGTGATGAATTGTCCGCGATTTCCAGATCGGTCCAGGACTCGATAAGTGCCCTCCGGGACGAATGCTCACCGGCGGTGACCCATCCTCCGGGGATCAACCGGTGAAACGGGTCCAAAAAAATCCTCGGGCCGAAATCGTGAGCATTGGTGAAGAGCTTCTTGGTGAAGGGCTCCGGGGAGGGAACGCCGAATACCTCGCGGGCCGCTTGTCCCGCCTTGGATTCCGGGTGCGTGTCAAGACCACGGTCGGAGACGACCTGGATGAAATTGGCGCGGTGCTCACCCGGGCGGTCGAGAAAATGGATTGCGTGATCGCCACCGGCGGGCTCGGACCGACCGGAGACGATCAGACCCTGGAGGCGGTGACCCTGGCCTTTCAGGCCCCTTTGCGCCATTCCGAGTCGATCTACCGCCGGCTCCTAGGGAAAAGGCAGGGGGGCCGGCCTGTCATGGCAAGGGCCCTCAGGCGGCAATCCCGGATCCCGGATGGGTTTGTTCCCCTTCCCAATCCCCATGGAACGGCTCCGGGCCTGATCCGGAAGGGAAAGGAGGGCATCCTGGTCCTCCTTCCCGGCGTACCCCAGGAGATGAAAGGGATCTTCGAGGCCTCCGTACATTCCCGGCTCGCCCGGAGTTTTCCGGCCCTCCGTCCCAACCGGTCAAGGGTTCTGAAGATCGTGGGAGTTCCGGAACCGAGGATCGATCGTCTGGCGATCCAGGCCTTCCGGGCAGAGGGGCAGGGGATACCGACGGTTCTGGCCGGGTGCGGTTGCGTCGAGGTCCACCTGGGCCAAAAAGGTAGAGCGGCGACCCGGCGGATCGAGATCCGGATGCGCGGAAAACTCGGCATTGCGGTTTACGGGGTTGACGACGACACATTGGCGGAAGTCGTCGGTCGGTTGTTGCGGCAAGGACGCCAATCGTTGGCAGTTGCGGAATCCTGTACCGGAGGCATGCTGGGCGAGATGATCACATCGGTTCCCGGGGCCTCCCGCTATTTTTTCGGTGGGGTGATTGCCTACGGGAAACGGGCGAAACTCGAGATGCTGACCATCCGGGAGGATGATCTGAGGCGGCATGGCGCCGTCAGTTCGCGCCTCGCCGCCGCCATGGCGAAGCAGTCCCGTTTGCGGTTCTCGGCCTCTCTCGGCCTGGGAATCACCGGTATCGCAGGGCCTGGGGGTGGGAGCAGGAGGCATCCGCTGGGAGAGGTATTCATTGGTTTGTCCTGGAAGGAGGGTGCCCGGGCGGTTCGCTACCGGTTCCGTGGCGCCCGGGAACCTATCCGCCGGCGGGCCTGTGTTGCCGCCCTGGACCTGGTCCGGCGCCGCCTTATTCTCCACCCGGGAAAGGGATGATGAGAGGTTTTTTTTCCATTTCCCTTCCGCAGGAAATGCGGAAAACCCTCACCTGTTTCCAGGCCGGGATATCCACCGACTTTCCCACCCTACGCTGGGTTCGCGAGGACGCATTCCACCTGACATTGCGATTCCTGGGAGAAATATCCAGGGAATTTGCTGAATCGGT
>JAPUIV010000215.1 GCA_027296665.1 Acidobacteriota bacterium
AATGATCTCTTCCCCGCGGCGAATCGGGAGTCCCAGGAAATGAAGATACTCGTTGTCGGGGCCGGTGGACGGGAGCATGCGCTCGTCTGGAAACTCCACCAGAGCCCCATGGGAAAAGAGATCCTGTGCGCCCCCGGAAACCCGGGAACTGCGGAGATCGCCCGTTCGGTGCCAATCGATCCCGCATCGATCCTCGAGCTGGCTTCCTTCGCCGCGGCGAACCGGGTGGACCTCACGGTGATCGGACCGGAGATTCCCCTCGCCCTCGGCGCCGCCGCCGAATTCGAGAAACGGGGACTGAAGGTGTTCGGGGCCCGGCGCGCCGCCGCCGAGATCGAAAGCAGCAAGATATTCGCGAAAGAGTTCATGCTCCGCCACTCGATCCCCACCGCCCCTTTCACCGTCCATGATGACCCCGAGGATGCCCGGCGGGCCATCGGCGCGCGCCGGCGGTTCCCGGTGGTGATCAAGGCCGACGGCCTGGCCGCCGGAAAGGGTGTTCTGATCGCCGGCTCCCGGGAAGAGGCATTGTCGGCAATCGATCTGTGCATGGAGGAGAAAAGGTTCGGACCTGCCGGGGAGAGGATCCTGATCGAGGATTTCCTGCGCGGACAGGAGACCTCCTTCTTCGCCCTCACCGATGGGGAACGGCTCCTGCCTCTGGCCACCTGCTGCGACTACAAGGCGGTATGGGAGGGGGACCGCGGACCCAACACCGGCGGAATGGGATCCTTTTCACCCTCCCCCCTGCCGGACGAGAAGACCTGCCGCTGGATCATGGATCGTATCCTGGCCCCGACCGTGGCCGGCCTGGCACGGGAATCCCGTCCCTATCGCGGCATTCTGTATGCCGGGCTGATGCTGACCGAGGCGGGCCCCAAGGTCCTGGAATTCAACGCCCGTTTCGGCGACCCGGAAACCCAGGTTCTTCTGCCCCGGATGAAAAGCGATCTCCTCCCTCTGTTGCTAGACTGCGCCGGCGGCAGCCTCGAGGGGAAACAGGTGGAATGGAACCGGGAAGCGGCGGTCTGCGTGGTCCTCGCCTCGGAGGGATACCCGGAAAAACCGCTGGCCGGAAAGATAATCGAATGGCGGAAAGGATCGGAGGCGAGTCCGGACCTCCTGTTCTTCCATGCCGGCACCCAGCAGGACGGGGACGGGACCCTCCGGAGCGCGGGAGGCCGGGTCATCAATGTTGTCGGTAGCGGCACCGATCTGCGCGAGGCCCGGGCCCGGGCCTACGCCGGGGTCGAGGCGGTTCATTTCCAGGGAATGCACTTCCGCAGCGACATCGCCCTGGAGAGAACCGCTACCGCGGAAACTTCCACCGGATGAAGGGGAAAGGTGAATGGCGGCAGAACGATCCCAGAAAAGGAACGGATCCCCCCGGATCGGCATCCTGATCGGCAGCAAGACTGATCTACCCTTCTTCAAGGGGGCCACCCAGATCCTGGAACGGTTCGAGGTGCCATACGAACTGCAGATCGGTTCCGCGCACCGCACCCCGGAGGTGGTCGGCCGGTACGCGATGACAGCGCAGGAGCGCGGCCTCCAGGCGATCATCGTCGGGGCGGGAGGCGCCGCCCACCTGGCCGGCGCCGTCGCATCGCACACCACGCTTCCCGTCCTTGCCGTGCCGTTGGCCACCTCTCCCCTGCAGGGGTTCGACGCCCTCCTCGCCACCGTCCAGATGCCGGCGGGGATACCGGTGGCGACCCTGGCCGTCGGCAAGGTGGGCGCCACCAATGCGGCGATCCTGGCCGTCGAGATCCTCGCCCTGGGCGATCCGCGCCTGCGGCGGGAACTGGACAAGTACCGTGACAGCCAGAAGGAACGGATCGCAGAACACAACCGGGAGTTGCGGGAATCAAACCAGGACCGGGGTTAAGCGGGCATGTCCCGTTCCTACTTCATCGCCACCCTGGGCTGCAAGCTGAACCAGTTCGACTCCGCCGACGTCGAGGGGCGCTTGCAGGCGGGCGGATTCCGGCGGACCGGTTCCCCTGCGACCGCCGACATCGTGGTCGTCAATACCTGCACCGTCACCGCCAGCGCCGACGCCCAGTCGCGCCGGCTGGCGCGCCGGCTGCGGCGGGAGAGTCCCGACTGCACCCTGATCGTCATGGGTTGTTCCACTCAGTTGGATCCGGCCGCGATCGAATCGGCGACCCGGGTCGACCGGACCTTCGGAACCGGTTCAGGGGAAGGCGTCGCGCGGTTCGCCCTTGACCGGTTCGGCGATACGTCATCGTTGGCGCGGGAAAACTCCTGCGCCGCCCAGGAATTTCCGATTCCCTCATTCCCCGAAAGGACCCGGGCCTTCCTCAAGGTTCAGGAGGGATGCGACCTCCGCTGTTCCTACTGCATCATCCCGGCGGTCCGGGGAAACAGCCGGAGCCTCCCGCCGGCGGAGATCGCCCGCCAGGTCCTGCAACTCGTCGAGACCGGATATCGGGAGATCGTCCTCACCGGAGTGAATACCGGCGATTACGGCAAGGATCTCTCGCCCCCCACCACCCTTCTGGCCCTGCTCCGCCGCCTCACCGTGATTCCGGGGCTCGGCCGCATCCGTCTCAATTCCCTGGAACCGTGCACCATCGATCCCGGTCTCATCGCCTTTCTCGCCGACACCGAGCGCGTGGCCCCCCATTTGCAGATCCCGATCCAGAGCGGCTCCGATCGGATCCTGGCGGCCATGCGGCGCCCCTATAAACTTTCCCGTTACGCCCGGGTGGTGGAAACCCTGCGCAACCGGATCCCCGCGATCGCCCTGGGGGCGGATGTCATCGCCGGATTTCCCGGTGAGGGGGAGGAGGAGTTCCGCCAGACCCGAGAGTTCCTGGCCGACTCCCCGTTGAACTATCTGCACGTGTTCCCCTACTCGGAACGTCCCGGCACACCGGCCGCGGCCCTGGACGGCAAGGTTGCGGGACCGGTGAAATCGGACCGGGCCCGGGCCCTTCGGACCCTGGGCGATCGGTTGAACTTTCAATTCCGCAGCCGCTTTCTCGGCAAGACCCGTACCGTTCTGGTACTCGGCGCGCAGCGGCCCGACGGCAGGTGGCGCGCCCTCAGCGACAACTACATCGAAATGGGCGTGCGGGGAGATGCCGCGCTGGTGAACCGCCTCCTGCCCGCCCGCCTTGCCGATGTCACCCAATCTGATACCCTGGCCGATATCGCCGCCTCATGATTTTCGCCGCCGGGGAATTCTTCCAGCGAATCGCCAAGCGCGTCGTTCCCGATCCATTCACCTTCGCCCTGCTTCTCACCCTGGCGACCCTTCTCCTCGGCTGCCTTCTCACCCCCGCTTCCCCCCTCTCGATGGTCGGCCACTGGGCCCGGGGTTTCTGGGAACTGCTCGAGTTCGCCATGCAGATGAGCCTGATCCTGGTAACAGGCCACGCCCTGGCCTACTCGCCGCCGCTGCGTTCCCTGGTACGGTCGATCGCCCGGCTGCCGCGCAGCGCTCCCGCCGGGGCGGCCATCGTCGCCTTCACCTCCTGCGCCGCCGCCATGGTGAACTGGGGCCTCGGCCTGGTGATCGGATCCTTGATGGCGCTGGAAGTGAGCCGGCAGGCGACGCGTCGCGGCCTGCGAATGCATTATCCGTTGATGGGGGCCGCCGGCTACACCGGTCTCCTGGTCTGGCACGGAGGGATGTCGGGATCGGCGCCGCTTGCGGTCGCAACTTCCGGGCATTTTCTGGAAGCGAAAATGGGGGTGATCCCGATCGGGGAAACCCTCGGTTCGCCTTTGAACCTGATCACCGGCGCCGTTCTTCTCGTTCTGATCCCCACCCTGTGCTACTTCCTGAGCCCGCGCCGGCCGGAGGCGATGGAACCGATCCAATCGGATCTCCTCGCGGGTGAACCGCCCCGGCTCGCCCGCGCCGGAACCCTGGCGGGCCGCCTCGACCGGGCGGTCCTTCTGAGTTTGACCGTTGGCGGCATGGGGGTCGGCTATTGCCTGTACATTCTCGGTCTCGGCATTATCCGCGAAGGCAACCTGCTCCTCAGCCTGAACCTGGTCAACCTTCTGTTCCTTTCCCTCGGCATACTCCTGCACGGCAGACCGATACTTTACGCGCAGGCGATCAACCGGGCGATCGGCAGCATGGCCGGCATCCTCCTGCAGTTTCCGTTCTACGCCGGCATCATGGGAATGATGCGTTACTCCGGGCTGATCGACATTCTTGCCAACGGCTTCGTCCGGATCTCCACCCCCTTCACCTTTCCGGCCATGGCATTCTTCGGCGCCGGCCTGGTCAACCTGTTCGTTCCCTCCGGCGGCGGGCAGTGGGCGGTGCAGGGACCGATCCTGATCGAGGCGGCCCAACGGCTCGGGGTTTCGGCGCCGAAAACCGTGATGGCGCTGTCGTACGGCGACCAGTGGACCAACATGATCCAGCCGTTCTGGGCCCTTGCCCTTCTGGGCATTACCGGACTGAAGGCCTCGGATCTTCTGGGGTACACCACCTTGATAATGATTGTCACGGGAGCGGTGTTCGTCGCCGCCCTCCTGTTTTTACCCGCCTGAAAGCGAGGGGGAAACGAGGTTCAACACCCGATGCAGGAAATGATCTCCCGCTGGATCGTCTCCGCGAGCGACATCCTGTGGGGACCGCCGATGCTCATCCTCCTGGTCGGCACAGGGTTCTTCCTTACCTTTCTGCTGCGGGGCCTGCAGTTCCGCGCCCTCGGCCATGCCCTGTGGCTCGGCCTGGTGAAACGGCGGGAGGATGACGACTCCCCCGGCGACATCTCCCACTTTCAGGCGTTGATGACCGCTCTCGCGGCCACGGTCGGCACGGGGAATATCGCTGGGGTCGCGACCGCCATCGCCGCCGGCGGACCCGGGGCGCTGTTCTGGATGTGGATCACCGGGCTGGTCGGCATGGCCACCAAGTTCGCCGAAGCGGTCCTGGCGGTCCGGTACCGGGTGAAGGATGCCGCGGGACGGATGAGCGGCGGACCGATGTACTACCTCGACCGCGGCCTCGGCTCCCGGCCGTTGGCGATCATGTTCGCCGGCACCGGCGCCATTGCCGCCGTCGGCATCGGCAACATGGTCCAGGCAAATTCCGTGGCCGACGTGGTCGAGAGCCTGACCGGGAGCCCACCCTGGATCACCGGGATGGTACTGGCCGCGGCCACCGCCGTTGTTCTCCTGGGCGGGGTGAAGGGCATCGCCCGGACCGCGTCCACCATCGTGCCGGTGATGATCGTCTTCTACATCGGCGGAGCCCTGGTCATCCTGATCGCCGGTTATCGATCCCTTCCCGGGATCCTCGCTCTGGTCCTCCAGGAGGCATTTCAACCGACCGCCGCCGCCGGCGGCTTCCTTGGCGCCACGGTGCAGCAGGGGATCCGGTACGGTGTCGCCCGGGGCGTCTTCTCCAACGAATCGGGCCTCGGCAGCTCCCCCATCGCAGCCGCCGCGGCGCGCACCAAGGACCCGACCACCCAGGCCTTGGTGTCGATGACCCAGACCTTCATCGACACCCTGGTGGTCTGCTCCATGACCGGATTCGTGATCCTGCTCACCGGCGCCTGGACCAGCGGCAAGACCGGCGCCGAGCTCACCGCGTCCGCCTTCCAGTCGGGATTGCCCGGCGAGTGGGGCGGCATCCTGGTGGGAGTCGGCCTGGCGTTGTTCGCCTACTCGACGATCCTTGGCTGGTCCTACTACGGGGAAAAATGCCTCACCTACCTGTTCGGCCAGGGGCTGGTCATCCCCTACCGGTTGGTCTTCTGCGGGGCGGTGGTGGTCGGGGCGGTCATGAAGCTGGATCTGGTCTGGGCCTTCTCGGACATGATGAACGGCATGATGGCGATTCCGAACCTGATCGGATTGCTGCTCCTCAGCGGCGTGGTCCGCTCCGAGGCGGCCTCCTACTTTGCCCGGCGGCGGGAGGAAAGGAACCGGCAGGCCGCCGGTTGAACCGGCAGCCGGTTCTCACCAGTCGACCGGGATCCGCACTTTGTTTCCGGCCGCCTCCCGGAACAGGAGATGGCCGTTGTCCCGGCCGTACTCGAACAGTTTCCGGGTGATCTCCACGTCCTTGCGGCAGTACTGTTCGACCAGGTCGACCCTCCCCTCCCGGAACCATCGCAACGACTGCAGGCCGTCCGCCGACTTCTCCTCGCCGAGCGTGGCGCCGGCAAGACGGTTCAGGGAGATCCGGAAACCGACTTTCCGGTGAATCTCCTCGAGCATGTCGAGAGTCCGGACCCCGCCGAGGTCCTTTTTGGTATAAGCCCCCAGCACCGCGTAGTCGAACCGCTTGACGTTGAATCCGACCACCAGCTCGGCAGCCAGGAGAGTCTCGAGCAGGCGATCGACTTCCGGTTCGGCGAAGGTTTCGAACACCCCTCTCTCCTCGTCGTAGATCACCGCCAGGGCCAGCCGCATCTTGTCGGCCCTGCCCCATCCGCCGACCTCCTCGGCGCTGAGACGGGTCTCGAGATCGAAGAACAGCCGCCCGCGCGGCTCCACCGCCGGTTGCACTGCCGGGAGGAGGGGACCGGGTTGCGGCGGCGGCGTCTTGGGGCGAACGGAAGCGGGGCGGAGGGTAATTCTCCACCGGCCGTTCAGAAAGGCGAGGATGCGGCGGGCCGCTTCCTTGTCGAGCGGCCGGTTGCCGTTGCCGCATTTGGGCGAATGGATGCAGGAGGGGCAGCCGGTGTCGCAGGGACAGACGGCGATCAGCTTCTCGGTCCGTTCGAGCAGGGCGCCGATATCCCGGAAGCCCCGCGCGGAGAGTCCGATGCCGCCGGGGTACCCGTCGTAGATGAAGATCGCCGGCCGGCCGATCTGCGGGTGGCGGGGGTAGCTGATGCCGCCGATATCACTGCGGTCACAGATGGCGAACAGGGGGAACAGGGAGATGGCGGCATGCTCGACGGCGTGAATCCCGCCCATGAAATTCAGTTGCTTGTCCTCCACCGCCTCGCGGAGCTCCCCGGGAAGCTCCAGCCACAGGCCAACCGTCTCGAACAGGACCGGCGGCAGGTCGAGAAGGAAGTAGCCGAGCCGGTCCTGGCCGAAGATCCTGCGCTTGCAATACTCCCGGATCTGCTCGGTCACCTTCAGGCGTCCCAGCTTCACGCTGTATCCCTCGAGATCGATCGACTCGAACTGTTCCAGGATCTCGGTCTCCTTTTCCGCCAGCACCTCGGTGTAGTAATCGAGGTTTGCCGGCGCCGCCTCCACCCGCCTTCGGTCGATATCCAGCCGGCGAATCTCGTACTGCTGGCCGTGGTGCAGGTAGACCGCGCCGGGGTGGCATTCATGAAAGGCGCGAACCCCGTCGACGGAACCGATCACCTTGCCGTCCCGCTCCATGTCATGGATCGAATACCACCTTTGCATCACACCTTCGGCAGAGAAGAGTCTGAAAGAGCTCGGAAAGAAACTGGGGAAGACGCATTTCTGTAGCCTACGCGAAGCGATTGATGATCTGCGGTTTGATCCAG
>JAPUIV010000216.1 GCA_027296665.1 Acidobacteriota bacterium
GATCGAGTCGCTGCGCGTCGGTGAGATTCGGAGTTCTGCCGACAACTTCAACAAAGCGAACGCCTGCGTCTCGGCGGTCTAAATTTATTGACAAAAAGAACACTCTAAATAAAAATTGGGTTCCTCTAAGCTTACCAATCACAACAAACCTAAAGCTGGCTAGGTGGTTTTCGTGACAAACGTATTTGACTCGTTTTTTACAAACTTAACTAAGCTTACTCTACTGCAGGTGTGCTGAAGTGAAAATTTTTCAGGCATCCGGGCGGGCCGGCTCGGCCCGCCCGGTGCGTGCAGATCTCCTTCCAACTTCCAATCAATGCTTGGTCAGGTAGTCCCGCATCCCCTCGGGGCTGGCCCCCATGGTGTCCTGCCCCTCGTCCCAGTCGGCCGGACAGACCTGGCCCTCGTTGGCGGCGACAAACTGAAACGCCTTGAGAGTCCGGAGAGCCTCCCGGGCCGAACGTCCCACCGGGAGGTTGTTGATCGTCGCGTGCATGACGGTTCCCCGGGGATCGATCAGAAACAATCCCCGCAGGGCGACCCCGGGGCCGGTCAGGAGGCCATAATCATTGGAGATCTCCTTGTTCAGATCGGCAAGGAGAGGATAGTTCAAGACGCCGCCGAGACCGCCTTCCGCCTTCTTCGTCTCCACCCAGGCCTTGTGGGTGAACTGGGAATCGACCGAGATGCCCAGCACCTGGCATTTCTTATCACCGAACTCGGGAGCGACCTTCGAAAAACTCAGGACTTCGGTGGGACAGACGAAGGTGAAGTCGAGGGGATAAAAAAGCAGATAGACCCACTTCCCCTTGTAGTCGGAGAGTTTGAAGCTCTTCAATTCTCCCTTGAAGTAGCCCTGGGCTTCAAAGCCTGGAGCCGGATTTCCCACCAACGCCTTGGGTCGGTTCGCCGGATCGGTCATCGTCTTCCTCCTGTTTGGTGATGTGAAATATTCCTTGATTTCTGCTGGTCAAGACCGAGAGGATTGACAGAGGAAATCCTCTGCAAGGATCGATGCAATTACCGATTGTTTCCTCTGGGTCGGAGCGAATCTATCATTTTTCGGGGTTCCGGACAAACCGGAACCGTTCCGGCTCAGGAAAGATCGAACAAGAGAATTTCCGATTCGGCGGATGCCTGGAGTTCAACCTGCTCCTCGCCACTCACCGCCGCCCCGTCACCCGCCCGCAAGGCGGCACCGTTGACCGATAGATTACCTCGGGTTACCTGAACCCAGGCGAAACGTCCCCGGGCCAGGGAATGAACCACCCGTTGGCCGGGTTCGAGGAGGGAGAGATAGACTTTGACGTCTTGATGCACGGTCACCGACCGGTCGCGGCCATCGGCGCTCGCCGCCAGACGAAGGGTGCCGCGCCGTTCTCTTTCAGGGAAGGCCTCTTGCTGATAGCCGGGGGTGAGGCCATTCTTTTCCGGCAGGATCCAAATTTGCAAGAAATGAACCGATTCGGTACTGGAATGGTTGAATTCGCTGTGCGTCACGCCGGTTCCGGCGGTCATCCGCTGGATCTCCCCGGCGCGGAGAACCGATCCGTTGCCCATGCTGTCGATGTGCTCCAGAGCTCCCTCAAGAATCCAGGTGAGAATTTCCATGTCCCGGTGAGGATGCATGGGGAAGCCCTTGCCCGGCCGCACCCGGTCCTCGTTGATCACCCTGAGGTCGCGAAATCCCATCTGTTCCGGATCGCGGTAGTCCCCGAAGGAGAAAGTGTGATAGGTGTCGAGCCAGCCGTGGTCGAAATGCCCTCTTTCTCCCGAAGTCCTCACCAGAACCATCCGAGCCTCCTCCTGATCACAGAAAATCAGATACCTGGAAAATTCCCCTCGATGGCCATCCCGGCAATGGGTCCGCGGTCGCTCGGCAACTCGCGCTTGGCAAGATCACCGGGAAGCACCAATGCCTCGTCCCGGCGGCCTATTGCAATCACCGCCATCGCCTCGAATCGGTCCTTGGGAACATCGAGCGCCCGATAACTCCATTCCTCGTCGAATCCCGCCATCGCGTGGGTGTACAATCCGAGGCGGCGGGCCTGCAGGGCTAACGACATCCAGGCCGCACCCGCATCGAAGGCGGCATGCCGGTTTGGTTTTGCGTTCCTCTGAAACCGCCGTCTGGCAAAGACGACCGCAAGGACCGGAGCCCGATCGGCCCAGACGCGGTTCCCCTCCACCAGAAGAGAACGAAAGCGGGCCAAGTCCTTCTCTTGGGTGGCGTACAGAAATAGCCATGGCTGTTCGTTAAAGCAGGAGGGCGCCCACCGGGCCGCTTCGAACAGGGTAGCGAGATCCTTGCCGGGCACCGGTTGACGGGAAAAAGCTACAGGCGACCAACGATCGATAAACATCGGGTCGACCTCTGCCTCGGTTTTCCGGGATTTTGTCACCTGCTCTGCCATCTCTCCTCCTTTCCTGGGATTCCTTTTCCGACCTGAAAGAGTGAAGAACCCCGCTTGATGATTACACGGCGTAGAAGTGGGTAAATATTGGGAAAAATAGTATCATATCTTCCAATTAAACAAGGAGGATTTCGATGCGGAGCATGGTTCGGTATGTCATTCTGTTCTCGTGTCTCGGCCTTTTTGCCACGGCCCTGGGGACCGCCCAGATTCCCGACGAATTCAAGAACTTGATGGTGTTCCCCAAGGACATCTCCAAGGATGAATTGATCGCGAACATGAAGAATTTTTCGATTTCGTTGGGTGTTCGCTGCAACTTTTGCCACGTGGGGGAAGAGGGCGCTCCCCTCTCCTCCTTTGATTTCCCGTCCGACGAAAAGCCCACAAAGAATACCGCTAGGATCATGTTGAGAATGAAAAAGGAGATCAACGACACCTTCCTGAAACAGATACAACATCATGAGGGAGGCGGCATTCAGGTCGACTGTTCCACCTGCCATCGTGGAACGGGCCACCCGGCCAAGGCAGAAGATATCCTTGCCGATCTGATGAAGAAGATGAAGAAATAGCCGGGGCGGTTCAGGCCTCCCCGGT
>JAPUIV010000217.1 GCA_027296665.1 Acidobacteriota bacterium
CTTCTGAAATTCAACACCCTGTTCCCGGCACAGGCGGGTCGCCTCCTGGACCCACCCGTGCGCGCTCTCCCGATCGGCTCCCTGGCGGACCAGGAGAAGGAGGATCCGCTGCGAGGCAAGAAGCCCCTTGTCGAGCCGCAGATTCTTCATCATCCGATCCCGGTTTACCTGGAGGCCGTCGAGAATACCGTGGAATCGAAATAACAAATAATCGACGAGAATGGAGGCGTCCGGGAGGATCACCCTCTCCACCGAGGAATGCGAGATGTCCCGTTCATGCCAGAGGGCGATGTTCTCCAGGGAGGATATCAGGTAGGAGCGGACCAGGCGGGCGAGACCGGTCACCTGCTCGCAGCCGACCGGGTTGCGCTTGTGAGGCATGGAGGATGAGCCCTTCTGTCCCTTCTGAAACGGTTCTTCCACTTCACCGACCTCGGTCCTCTGGAGATGCCGGATCTCGGTGGCGAACTTCTCCAGGCTGGCGGCGGTGATCGCGAGGGCAGAAAAATATTCCGCGATCCGGTCCCTCTGGATCACCTGCGTGGAGATCGGCTCCGGCCGCAATCCAAGCCGCTCACAAACCTGTTCCTCCACCTCCGGCGGAAGATGGGCGAAGGTCCCGACTGCTCCGGAGATCATTCCCACCGCCACCGTTTCCCGCGCCGTCTGCATGCGGCGCAGGTTCCGGGAGGTTTCCGCGTACCACAAGGCCATCTTCAATCCCCAACTGGTCGGCTCCGCGTGCATGCCATGGGTGCGGCCCACCATCAGGGTATCTCGATGTTCCTTCGCCCGCTGCCGCAACAGGTCGAGCAACGATCGCAGTCCCGAAATGATCCGATCGGCAGCATCCCGGATCTGCATCGCCTGGCCGGTATCAACCACGTCCGAGGAGGTCAATCCAAGATGCACGTACCGGGCGGCCGGGCCGATGTGGCGGGCCACCGATCCGAGAAAGGCAACGACGTCATGCCGGGTGCTCTTTTCGAGCTCATTGATTTCGGAAACGGCAAATCCGGCCCGCGTGCGAATCTCCTCGAAGGCATCGGCCGGGATCTCTCCCCGTTCGGCCAGCACCGCGCAGACCTCAACCTCCACCCGGAGCCAGTTCTGGAACTTGGCCTCCTCCGTCCAGATCTTTTCCATTTCCGGCCGGCAGTACCGAGGAATCATCTTCCCCTCACCTCAATTCTCTCCGCTGTGGCCGAATCCCCCCGACCCGCGCCGGGTGGGAGGGAGCTTCTCCACCGGCTCGAGACGGACCCTGGCAATTCTCTGAACCACCATCTGGGCAATCCGGTCCCCTCTCCGGATGAGAACGTCTTCCTCCCCCAGATTGATCAGGATCACCGCAATCTCTCCGCGATAGTCGGAATCGATGGTGCCGGGGGAATTCAAGACCGTCAATCCCTTGCGCAGGGCGAGACCGCTGCGGGGCCGGATCTGGGCCTCGTATCCCGGCGGCAGGGCGATTTCGAAACCGGTCGGCACCAGGGCGCGTTTCCCCGATGGCAGGAAGATCTCTTCCTCCACGGCGGCCCTCAGGTCCAGCCCGGCGCTGCCGCTGGTGGCCGGTTCCGGCAAGGGAAGATCGCCGTTTCCGGGGCGGCGCCGGATACGGATCTCCACATCGAACGATGGCGATTCCTTGACTGTTCCTGAAAAGTTCAGAAACTGATTTCCTTTTCCGTGAGGCTGAACGAGGAGACCTTCCCGAGGACGGCAAGAGCGCACCGTTCCTGATCGAACATCTCCCGGGCCAGATTGAGCACCCGATCCTGGTCGACCGATTCGATTCCTTTTATGATCTCGCTGAGCGACGTCTGGCGGCCGAAATAGATATGCTGCCTGGCGAGATTCGACATCCGGCTGGAACTGCTTTCCAGGCTCAGCATGAGGCTCCCCTTCAGATTTTCCTTCGCCATGTTCAGCTCCTCCAGGCCCACCGGTTTCGATTTCAATTCCTTGAATTCCTCCAGGATCAATTTGACGACCTCATCCCCGTTCTGGGGATTCGTGGCCGAGGAAATCAGGAGGTTCCCGGCGTCCCGGAAGGCATTCACCGAGGAGTAAATCGAATAGGCGAGTCCCCGTTTTTCCCGGATATTTTGAAACAAACGGGAACTCATGCTCCCTCCGAGAAGGGTGTTCAGGACATGCCACTCGAACCGCCTGGGATCGTTTTGCGGGTACCCTTCAAGGCCCAGGCAAACGTGCAGCTGCCCGAGGGAATCCTTTGCCTGTAGAACCACTCCCTTGCGGACTTTTGGCACCACTTCGGGCTGGTGGTTGGGTTGGTCCACGAGGGAACCGAAGGCGGCGCGGATGGTATCGCTCATCTTCCCGTGATCGAAATTTCCCGCCGCCGAGATGATGATGTTTCCCGGCTGGTAGCTTTCCCGGAAGAAACTTTTCAGCCGATCGCGCTTCATCGAACCGACGGAATCCAGGGTACCCTGGATGGGCCGGCCCAGAGGATGCCCGGCCCAGAAATGATCCGCGAACATATCGTAGATCAGTTCGTCCGGAGTATCCTCGACCATCCGGATCTCCTCGAAGATCACCTTGCGCTCCCGTTCAATCTCCTTGGGGTCAAAGCGGGGATGCAAGACGATGTCGGTCAACAGATCGAGGGCGACCGGGAGGTGCTCGTCGAGAACCTTGGCGAAAAAACAGGTGTATTCCTTGGTAGTGAAGGCGTCCATCTGCCCGCCGATCGAATCGATGATCCGGGCAATCTCCACGGTGGTCCTCTTCAGGGTTCCCTTGAATACGAGATGCTCGAGAAAGTGGGAGATGCCGTTTTCCGCTTCCTCCTCATGGCGGGATCCTTTCCGCAACCAGATCCCGATCGACACCGATCGGAGGTTCGGCATGCGCTCGGTCAGGAGGGTGAGACCATTTGACAGGACCGTTGTTTCGATCATTTCCATGCTTGATTTTTTCCTTCCAGGGAACTCTTCCCCCCGGGTTTGGATTTCGATTGGGGGAAAATGTAGGCGTGAGGGTTACCCTGGCCGGTGATTATAGCATCCCCATGGGGGAGGTTCAATCCTCCTCCCCTTGATTCCGGGAATAGACCATCCCGGCAGCCTGCACTGCTGGCTTCCGGCCAGGGCTCGCAGGGTCATTGGAGGCTGGGACTAACATGACCGGTGGTACAACAATTGGGGCAGGTCAGAAGACCAGGCGAACTCCGACTGGATGCCCCGGCCGGGTATGAGAACCCCATCTCCTGGGCAACCTTAATATATGATGGCGGCCCTCAGAGGGAAAGCCCAGAGCAGTGTCAGGTCGCGATTCCCGACCGGTAGGCCGGTTTCAGGGTGGGCAAGCGGAGGCTGAAAACAGGTCCGCCCGGAAATCGTTTCCCGGGGAACCGGAACCGAAGTCTCCCTGGCCGCAAGAGTTTTCCGCCCGGATCAGATAGAAGAAGCCGCCGCCGGGCGTGAGCACCCGGTCGTCCTGATAAGTGGGGCTGTTTCCTCCATCGAGCAGACAGGCATCGGCAAATGGAGTCCCTCCCGATAGAGTCGTGAGGCTTCCTGAGGCGATGTCGTACCGGGTTCCGAACCCCGCCACGGGACCCATGTCAATCCACTGGAGTTGAACCGGGGTTTCCCCCGTGAGGTTCAACCCGGCCACTTCGATCGGAACTGCCCAGACCGACGGGTCGGAATCATTGCAATCGAGAAAACAGGTTTCACTGGGAAAGCCGGCTCCCGATCCGTCCCCATCCACATCGGTGCAGGTATCACAGACATCGCCCCATGAATCTACGTCCTGATTTTCCTGAAGAGGATTAAAAAGAAAGGGGCAGTTATCTGCTGGATTAAGGATCCCGTCTGAGTCCAGGTCAGAAGGCGCTGCGGTCTGGGTAAGAAAATTCAGCGCGGTCACTCCGCCGGATCCACCGACACCAACGGTCAGCTTTCCATCCTTTACCTCAAGGATCTGCGTATCGAAAAGGTGCTCACCGGGCAAGGTGGTCACGCCATCAAAAAATGTATTGGCCTCAACCATCACCGTCTGGGGCCCCTGGGTGAAGGAAGCGTCACCGATCCCCACTTCCACCTCGTAGAACCCCTTCGGCACATCGAATTCCCAGGTCCGTGACGCGGCGGAAAACACGAACGTATCGAAGGTCTGTCTGCAGGTCGATTCGC
>JAPUIV010000218.1 GCA_027296665.1 Acidobacteriota bacterium
AGGACGGTGGCCAGCTGGTCCTCGTTTTCCATCCGGGCCAGCAGGCCGGTGTGCACGTAAAGGGAGCCGTGCGGGTAGGCGAAGGCGTTCAGGGTCGGGTCCGCGAGAACCGTGATACGGAAAGATACCGCCCGGTTGGCGGCCATCTCCGGCGGATTGAGGCGCCCCATCACCTGTTCCAGGTAATCGACCAGCAGGGGGTCCCGGTAGACCTGGACGTTCTTGATAAGCTTGGTCTCTTCCTTGCGGGAATTCTCCCACAGCCGCAGTTCGTCCTTTTCCGGCTGGAACTCACCCCCGGCGCTCGAGATTGGCGGAAGGTTGGCGGTGGCGCAGGAGAAGGCGAAGATGAGAAGAACGGCGAGGGCGGAAATCCGGAAGGCGACGCGGTCTCGAACAGGGAGATATCTCATCGGGAACTCTCCTCTTCCCCGTGTGCGATTATAACACGGGGAACGGGGCCGGCCATTCGGATGCCATTCTACCAGGCGATGCCGTAGTCCTCGCCATGGTTGCTGGATCCGCCCCACATCGTGCCGTTTTCCCGGTCGAAGTAGATGGCGTTGATCGGCCCCGAGGTGTGCTTGCGGTAGTCCAGCTTGTAGCCCATCTCCGCCAGCTTCCGGCGAACCCAGGGCGGGGCGGAGGCATTGAGAGTCAACCGCCCCGGCTCCGCGCGGTGATCCCGGAATGAGTTTCGCAGCTGGTAGCTGTTGATGTTCGGCGCCTCGGCCGCCTCCTGCACCGTCATCCCGAACTCGACGAGGTTCAGGAAGAACTGCAGGAGGTTCTGGTCCTGGGTGTCCCCCCCCTGGACGGCGAAGGAGAGAAACGGCTTGCCCTCCTTCAGCGCCAGGCTCGGGGTCAGCGTGGCCCGCGGCCTCTTGCCGGGAGCGACGAGGTTGAACGGGTTCTGCGCGGGATCGAGAACGAAGCTCTGCATTCTCTGGCTCATGCCGATGCCGGTGCGGCCGGCGATCACCGCCGGGATCCAGCCGCCGCTCGGGGTAATCGAAACCACCCAGCCGTTCTCGTCCGCGGCCTGGATCGTGGTGGTGCCGGCGAAGAAACCGATCTCGGAGCTCGGTTCCAGAATCCGGGCCGAGCCGTCCGGGGAGTCGGGCGGATTGTTGGTCCAGTTCTCCAGAAGATCCAGGAACGGATTTTTCTTCCCTTCGAAGGGGTAGGGATCGCCCGGTTTGACGCCGGGATCGTTGCGCTCGGGATCGATCTGCCGGTAACGCTGCCTGGCGTATTTTTTCGACAGCAACCCCCGTATCGGTTCCTCGGGCGGGAAGTAGGGATCGCCGTAGTAGAAATCGCGGTCGGCGAATGCGAGGTTCATCGCCTGGTACAAGGTGTGGATGTATCGTGCGCTGTTGAAACCCATCGAGGCGAGGTCGGCATTTTCAAGTATGTTGAGTGTCTGGAGCAACACGGGGCCTTGCACCCAGGTGGTCAATTTGTAGACCTCGATCCCCTTGTAGTCGGTGTGCACCGGTTCCTCGATGTATACCTCCCAGTTCGCCAGATCTTCCAGGGTGTGAAGCCCGCCCAGTTCCCGCGACCCGCGGACGAACTCCGCGGCGATGTCGCCGCGGTAAAAGCGCTCGTAGGCGGCGTAGATCGCCTCCTTGCGGTTCTTGCCGGCGGCCCGGGCCTTGTTCTCGGTTTCGACCAGCTTCAGGAGAGTCGCCCGCAGATCGGGCTGGCGGAAGATCTCGCCGGCCCGGGGCGCCTCTCGCCTCTCGCCCGGGTGGGTGAGGAACAACCGGCGGGATTGGGGCCATTTCTTGATCTCGTCCTTGAACCGTTCCATCTTGTCGGCGGCCTGCCGTTCGATCGGATACCCTGCGGCCATCTCGATCGAGGGGGCCAGGACCTCCCCCAGGCTCATGGTCCCGAACTCCGCCAGCATCACCATGAGGCCGCCGGGAGTCCCCGGCGTCACGGCGGCCAGGGGGCCGAACTCGGGCGGGAACTCCATCTCCCGGTCCCGGAAGAATTCCGGAGTCGCCCCGGATGGCGCTACTCCCAGGGCGTTGATGCCGATCACCTTGCCGGTATCCGGGTTGTAGATCAGGGCCTGGGTCTCCCCCCCCCAGCTCAGCGTGTCGTACATGGTGGCGGTGGCGCCCAGCATCGCGCAGGCGGCGTCGACGGCATTGCCGCCTCGCTGGAAGATCATCGCCCCGGCCGTCGCGCCCAGCGGCTTGCCGGTGATCGCGACCCAGTGACGGCCATGCAGGGGCGGCTTCTCCGTGCGCTTGGCCCGGGCCGGCGGCACCGCCAGGACCATCGCGGCGATGGGAAGAAGGATCCATGCCATCCGGGATATTCGCATTTTCAACGACATCATCAATCTCCTGTTGAGTCGCGGTGGACCGTGCCGGGCGAGAAGGCGGGCAGACAGACCGCGAAGTACTCCGCCCCTTCGGGGCCGGGACTGCCGTACTGGATCCATTCACCGGCGCGGGCGAGGATCGCCTGGCCGGCCTCCACTTCGATGACCTCATTCCGCGTGCGTACCTGCAGGGTACCCCGCAGCACCACGGTGTACTCGTCGAACTCCGGCGTCTGGCCGGGCTCGGTCCAGCCGCTGGGAGACCGCATCCGGGCGACGCTCACCGCCGCCGTCTTCGAGTTCACGCGGCCGAAATATTCCTCGATCACCTTCGGTTTGTTTCCGGCGGATTCGATGATGGCCGGTTTCTCGATCCGGATCGGCATGCGCGACCTCCTGCCTCAGCGGGCCTTGAGTTCCAGAACCTATTTGCGGAGAGCGGCCTGCAACTCACTGCGTAGTGTTTGTTCTGCCGTCGGCGAATCGATTTTTCACCAGGGGCGGCGCGCCGGTCTGGAGAACGTGGCAGATGGTGCAATTGTGCCGCGCGCCCGCGGGGATCTCCCGGGTGACCGCCGGGGCGTTTCGCCAGTCGACGAAGTGGCTCTTCGGGATCGGCGTGGGATCTCCTTCGGACCATTCCACCACCAGGTGGCAGTCGATGCAGTAATTGTCCTCACGGGTGATCGGGAGTAAATCGGCGATGGCGTGGGGGATGGCGGGAGGAGAGCCCTGGTAAGGCCTCAAACCCGCTCGCCTCCAGACCGGGAACCGGCTGGCGGCCCCAGACTTCGTTCAACCGGAACCGCTTGGAGAACTCCATTATCTGCCACAGGTCGCTGCGGGCATCGCCCGGCGGCGGTATCTGCTGGCGCCACATCTGCGTGCGGCGCTCCGAGTTGCCGTAGGCGCCCCACTTCTCGAAGATCATCGCCGAGGGCAGGATCAGGTCGGCTACCTTGCAGGAAAGGGTCGGGTAAACGTCGGAGACCACGATGAAGTTATCCTTAGGCGAGGCACCTTAATTAACAAGGATAGAAATTATATTACAGGTTCTCCGCCGGCACAATAATACGGTGAGATCATGCCGGTTCTTTCAAAACAGGCGGGAATTGATATCATGTCGGGGAAATAACGGTTTTGAAACCATTGGTAGTTTTTCCCTGGATCCGGGGTGAGGAGAGTTTAATATGATGGAAAAGAGCCGGCGCATTCTGCTGTTCGCATCGATTGTACTGGTCACCCTGGCGGGGGCTGCCGCAGCGCCGGCCGCGGCACCAGATTCCCGGCCGACCGTCATCCGGGCCGGTACCCTGATCGACGGGACCGGGTCGGCGCCGGTCAAGAATGTCCTGATCGTGGTGGAAAAGGGCCGGATCACGGCGGTGGGGAAGAATGTCGAGATTCCGGCTGACCACCGTCTCATCGATCTTTCCGGGCAAACGGTCCTGCCGGGATTCATCGACGCCCATGTGCACCTGGTGGGGCGTCACATCGGCGAGGGAGAGGACTGGGAAAATTCCGCCGTCCGCGATCTGCCGCAGGAAGGGGCGATCCGCGGGGTTCGAAACGCCCGCCTGACCCTGGAGGCCGGCTTCACCACGGTGCGCAATGTGGGCGCCGATCACTATTCGGACATTGCCCTGCGCAACATGATCGACGAGGGGGTGGTTCCCGGTCCGCGGATGCTGGCGGCGGGCCATTCCCTCGGCATCACTGGGGGGCACTGCGACAACAACGCCTACATCCCCGGCATCCTGGATCCCGGCGAGGGGCAGGGAATCGCCGACGGACCCTGGGAAATCGTCAAGGAAGTTCGCCTCCAGGTGAAACGGGGCGCCGACGTCATCAAGTTCTGCGCGACCGGAGGGGTCCTGTCGGAGGGGGATGCGGTCGGCATCCAGCAGTACACCGCCGAGGAGATGCGGGCCCTGGTGGAGGAGGCCCACCTGACCGGCCGCCGGGTCGCGGCGCATGCCCACGGCAACGCCGGCATCAAGGTCGCGGTGAAGGCCGGCGTCGATTCCATCGAGCATGGTTCCGAGCTGGATCGCGAGGCCATTTCGCTGTTCCGCCGGCACGGCACCTACCTGGTTCCCACCCTCATGGCCCAGGAAGCGGTTGAACGCCAGGCGAAGGAGGGGATCATCACCGGCCTGCGCGCCGAGAAGGCGATCTACATCGCCCCGCGGGCGCGGAAATCTTTCCGGCTGGCGGTCGACGGCGGCGTCAAGATCGCCCTGGGCTCGGACGCCGGGGTGTTCGCGCATGGCACCCAGGGACGCGAGTTCGTCCTGATGGTGGAAAACGGCATGGGACCGATGCAGGCAATCGTGGCCGGGACCCGGTCCGCCGCCGACCTGCTGGGACTACTGGCGGAGATCGGGACGGTGGAGACGGGAAAGGTGGCCGACCTGGTCGCCGTCGCCGGCGACCCGCTCCGGGACATCTCGCTGGTCACCCATCCCGTCTTCGTCATGCATGATGGAACGGTCTACCGGCAGGAGTAGGCGGCCCGGAGCCGGTGTCTCGCGTCCCGGGCGATCGCCCGGACGCCGCCGGGGGTGATCCCGAGGATCAGTCCGGTCTCCTGGGCGCTCAATTCGCCGATACCGTACAGAACCAGTACGGCCCTCTGTTTTCTCGGCAGGGCGGGCAGCAGCCGGCCCACTTCGAGGCGCGATTCGATCCGGTTCAACTGGCCCCGGCCGTTCCGGTGGTTGTATCCCCGAACCGACCGGAGCGACAATCGACTGTGCAGCCGGATTCGCCGGAGGCGGGCTCGGGTGAGATTCTTTTTCATATGGAGAAGGATGGTGATCAGCCAGCTCCGGAAGGAGCCCCTGTGCGGGTCGAAGCGGTTCAGATGAATGTAAGCGCGGAGGATCGTTTCCTGAATGAGGTCCGGGACATCCTCGGGCCGCGCGCCAAAATGGAGGGCGATTCTTTCCAGCCTGGGCATGGCCGCAACCCACAGGAGGTTCCGCGCGTTCCGGTTCCCCTTCCTGGCGGCGACAGCGGCGGAATCGAGCCGCTCGCGGTCAAACCAGATATCAGCCCGAACCGGTCCATTTCCGTTCGTCCAGCCCATCCTGCACCTGCAATTTCCAGCCGTCACCTCCTGTCGTTCCCGCGGGACCTGTACCGATCATTATTCTAATCCTGGAATCCGGCCCGGCATCGATCCATTCTCGATCAGGTCGGGCGGCTCCCCTCCCTTCCCCGCCGTTTCCGGGAATTTCCTTGAATAATCAACCTTTCGGCCGGTTCGCCATTGCGGTTATTCGCCCGCAGGATCATCGATCCCCGATTGACGCCTCCACACGAATCGACCCCGTCCGGTGTATTACCAGGTGAGAAAGATCATGAGAAAAAGATTCCTTGCGATCGCCCTCGGCCTCCTTTCGGGGACTTCAGTGTTTTTTCGGGGTGAGGTCATCCGGGCTTCCACAGATCCGGGGACCGAGCTATTGAGTATCCAGATCTTCTGGGTAGATCCGGGTGACCCCCCCGCCCCCGACAACGTTCCCGGGCGTTACGATTTATACCGGTATCGAATTCTCGCCGAGGAAGAACCGGGCGGCTGGCGGGACGGAGCCGGCCGGGCCCTGGTGGTGGTCCCGCGTGCCGGGGGCGGCAGGGAAAATTACGCCCTGTCCCGTGTCCGCCGGATCTCCGATAGAAGACCCGGTTTCGAGGTTGAATCGGTTATCGGATCGAGATCGCGGTCGCGATTCGGAATGATCAATACCCTGAACCTCAACCGGGTAGCGGCCCTCCCCGACTTCGCGCGGGACGGTCTCCGGGAAATGATCGAACTGCGGGCGCTGGAGGGAAAGGTCTACTGGGAGGCGGTCTTCAAGCTGACCCATCTCCGCCGCGAGGAGGTGGTCTGGGTGGACGCAATGGGACCGGCCCTGATCAAACCGCCAAGAAAATGGCTCGACATATTCCGGCGGCCCGGCTCCACGCCGGAACCTGGGCAAGGTGCGGCCGATGGCTCCTGCCTGGGATTGGGTCTTCTCAACCTCTGCATTAACATGCCGAAGATGGTCCGTTCGCTGAACAAGCGTCTATATCCATTGGAGAGATCAAGGGTGCGAGTGACCCATTCCCTGTGGGACGCGGGAGAGTCCTGCGGGGTGGTCGTGGTCGGCAAACTTCTCGATTACTCCATGCTCACCTTCCGCGTTCGGACCAACGGGAAGGGAAACTTTTCCGCCGGAGTCAGGTACCTGCAACCGTTCAACCTGAGTGAGGCGGCCGGCTGGTTCGGGTCCGGAATCGAACCTCCTCCCGAACCAGCCGGAGATATTCCCGAAAATCGTTGGACTCGCAAGAAGGCTTCCCGGCGCCACCATCGGGCCGGCCGGCATGTCCTGAGCTCTGATCCCTGGGGTCCGCCCCGCCTGGCGAAACCGCTCCCCTTCACCCTTGAAGAAATCCTCAAGCGGGCCCGTTCCGCCAAACGGAAGTGATCCGGTTTTTCCGGAATACCCCGGCTCCGGTATAATAAAGATCTGGATCGGCGGAGGAACCTGCCGGGGGGACCTGAATGAAACCCGCATTGGTCTTCGTTTACAACGCCGACAGCGGCCTGTTCAACGCCCTGACCGACCTGGCGCACAAGGCGATCTCCCCGGCCACCTACTCCTGCAACCTCTGTGCCCTGACCTATTCCGGTGTTTCGATGCGCAAGGAGTGGAAGGAGTTCCTGGAAGGACTCGGCCGCCCGCTTGAATTCCTGCACCGCGATGAGCTGAAGAAAAATTTCTCGATCCAGGATGTGCCACTCCCCGCCGTATTCGTCCGCCAGGGCGATCGTCTCGATCTCCGGATCGACGCCAAAACCCTGAACGCCTGCCGCACCCTCTCCGACCTCAAGTCCCTCATTGCCGATCTGGGGACGTGACATTTTTCTGAATTGCCGGGAGCTGGATGTATGGCATCAAGGACGATCGACCTGAAAAAATTGATATTCCGCCCGGTGACTCCCGCCCGCTGGCCCGACCTTGAAAGGTTGTTCGGCGCGCGCGGCGCCTGCGGCGGGTGCTGGTGCATGGCCTGGCGGTTGCGGAACAAGGACTGGGTGGCCGGCAAGGGAGCGAGGAACAAGCGGGCGTTCAGGAAGATCGTGAAGTCCGGCGGCAGGCCCGGCCTGCTGGCGTATATGGGCCGGGAACCGATCGCATGGTGCTCCCTGGCGCCCAGGGAACAGTACCTGTCTTTGGCCAACTCCCGGGTTTTGAAACCGGTCGACGATCAACCGGTCTGGTCGGTGAGCTGTCTCTTCGTGCTCAAACGTTTTCGCCGGGCCGGGGTGTCGAGCCGGCTCCTCCGGGCCGCGGTCGAGTTCGCCGGCAAACTCGGCGCCCGGATCGTCGAGGGCTACCCGGTCATTCCCACCATGGAAAAGACCCCCGATCCCTTCATCTGGACCGGCGTTCCCTCGGCGTTCCTGAAAGCGGGATTCCAGGAAGTCGTGCGCCGGTCGAAAACGCGCCCCATCATGCGCCGTAAAATTTAATACTGATTCCGTCCGCCCGGATCATTTCAGGGTGAGAAGCCAGATGTCGGCATCGATCTTTTGCCGCACGAAGTAGATGAAGCGGTTGTCCTGAGAGATGCCGGCATCGAGGAAAAGATCGGGAGGGTCGGAGAGGATCTGGCGGACCTCCCCCGATTCGATGTCGGCAATGTAAATGTTTCCCATGTCGGCGAATAGCAGGCGGCGGCTATCATTCCACCAGCGCGGCCAAAAGCCGAAGTCGGCAATCTTCCGGTAGGTCTGGTCGGCCAGGGAATAGATCACGATGCCGGTGTCGAGC
>JAPUIV010000219.1 GCA_027296665.1 Acidobacteriota bacterium
CAGACTCTTCCGGTCCCGCATCCCCTGGGTGATCATGAAGTGCATCTGATAGTCCCGGTAGAGGGGCTTGCCGTTCAATTGGGCGTGTCCAAAGCCCCAACCGGCCACGAAAATGAAGGTCTTGGGCCAGTTGGTATCGCCGCATCCGGAATCCCCGTGCTCGAACAGATAGGCGGCCACGCCGCCATCCTGGCAGGGATTGAAGGCGTGGAAACGATCGAACTCCAGGATCAACTCCCCCTCCGGAACCTGCAGCCGGGCGGTGAAACTGCCGGTGTTGTCGATCTCGTTCACGTCAATTTCCACCCTTCCCGGCACCGGGTGCACGTTCACAGCATCATTCCCCATATGATTCCACCCGGGAGGATCGTTCAACCCCCCCACCTGGTAGACCGCTCCGGCCGAAAGGATGAAGCGGCCGTCATACAAATCATGCTGCCGGGGAGCGTAGAGGGTGATCTCCGCTCCCGGTTGGTTGCGCGGAGTGGCCGGAGCATCTCCCGCCGTCGAAACACCCAGGTGGAATAGAAGAACCATTGGAACCAAAATGCGGATAGATTTCATGGTTTGGGGCCTCTTGTTTCCAAAATTATCATTTCTCCGGAAGGGAATACGAAATTTCCACGAACTCCGTTTTCCCCTTCTCGACCCGGACGGTCCTTTCCTGAGAACCCAGTTTTTCGTGCCAGATTTCCAAACGGTAGCTCCCCGGGGGAATGTTCGGGATCCGGAAATGGCCATCGGGGTCGCTGACCGCATGAAAGGGATGATCGTCGACCCGGACGAAGGCCTGCATCCACCCATGGATATCACATTTCACCTGGATCATGCCGGGACGGGTCACGGTGGTCCGGACCTGGACCCCCGCGAACGGGAGGGAGATATTGGCCGCCAGGGAACCATACAGGTGGGTGGTGTGATGGATCGGATCCTGATTGGTGGCGAGGATCAGGAGAAGGCCTCCAGGGAAGCCAAGGGTTGGATTCCGGAAGGTCCACCCAACCCCGATTTTCAAAAAAGATCTCCCTTCCCCCCGGTTCGAAAAAAACAAGGTTATTCCCCCTCCCTCTGCCGGTCAAGACTCCCTGGTTCTGGCGAACCTGCGGTGCGGTTGGTATACTTTACCGTCCAGGGAGATCACTTTGTCCGGATTCTCGCGCACCGCCCCCGTCCATCCCTCCATCCGGTTCGGGGGAATCGACACCCCGATGGGAAAGGTCCAGGTCGCCGTCTCCCCCCGCGGTGTATGCCGGGTCTCCTTCCGGTCCCGCACCCAGAAAGGTTTCCTGCGCGACCTCGCCGGCCGGGGGATCGGACCGGTCGAGCCCGGGGGAAAGGAAGTCCGCGCGGTCCTGGCGCAGATCCGGGAATACTTTCGCGGTGAACGCGAACGATTCACCTGCCGCATCGATCTCGCCGGCCGGACAGATTTCGAGAAGGCCGTCCTGTCCTGCACCCGCAAGGTCGGCTTCGGCCGGCTGGTGAGTTACGGCGACCTGGCGGGGCGGATCGACCGGCCCCGGGCGATGCGGGCGGTGGGCAATGCCCTCGGCCGGAATCCCGTCCCGATCCTGATCCCCTGCCACCGGGTGATCGCCGGGGGCGGCCGCCTGGGTGGATTCACCGGCGGCACCTCATTCAAACGGTTCCTCCTCCGGCACGAGGGACACGCTGAAGGGCGGACCGGCTCCTGGAATAGTTTGCATGACCGAAACGGTTGACACGGGCCCGGCGCGGATCGGCCTTGTCCTCCTGATCACGCTACCCATCCTGATGAACTGCGGCACCGCCGGCACCGGTTCCGGTACCCAAGATATCGTCGCCGAGGCGACCGAACTTCTCACCGAAGATAAAATCGATGCCGCGGTCCGGATCCTGGCCGACGGGATCCAGAACCATCCCGACTCGATCCCGATCCGATTTCTCCTTGCGGATGCCTACATCCAGCAGGACGATCACGTGCAGGCATTGAACCACCTGGAGGCGGTCCGGCGCCAGAGCCCCGCGGAACCGACCCTGTACCGCCGTATCGGCAGCATCTTCGCCAAGCAGGGACTGATCCCGGAAGCGGTTCAGGCGATGGAACAGGAACTCCGCAACAACCCGGAGGACTGGGGCGCACTGTACAACCTGGGAAGGGCCTATCTGTCCTCCGGCAATGAGGCTCAGGCGTTGGAGAAACTGCAAGCCGCGGCCCGGGTACGGCCCGGCCATCCCGAGACCCATTACCTGCTCGGCCTCATGCTGTACAAGAAAAAGGAGTACCAGCGGGCGGAGGAGGAATTCCGCGCCGCCATCCAGGGCAATCCCGATCGATGGGAACCCTATCTCGCCCTCGGCCGGGTCCTGGAAACCGGCGGGAACTACGCGGGCGCCCAGCGGCAATTCGATGCGGCGGTCCACAGGAATCCCCGCGACCCCTCCCTGCTGGCCGAGATCGGCATGGTCCACATGCGGACCTTCCAGTTGGAGGAGGCCGGAGAATGGTTCGAGAAGGC
Organism: Acidobacteriota bacterium; assembly: GCA_027296665.1. Taxonomy (GTDB): domain Bacteria; phylum Acidobacteriota; class Polarisedimenticolia; order JAPUIV01; family JAPUIV01; genus JAPUIV01. Next base: position 2,499 of record JAPUIV010000219.1, read on the forward strand.
CCTCCGGCTCGATCCGGCCAACCGGGAAGCGCTCCTGCAGAGCGGAAAGATCGCCAGGATGGAGAACCGTTACGAGGATGCCCGGGAGCGCTTCGAGCAGATCCTCGATAGGGATCCAGAGGACGGTCTGGTCCTGTACTATCTCGGCACTCTCCACTCCGACCTGGAACAGTTTCAGACGGCGGAGGAGATCCTTCGCCGATCCCTCCGGATCGATCCGGGCAATCCAAAGGCCCATTACGCGATGGGGAGGGTGCTGGTGGCCCTGGGCCGCGATGCGGCCGCGAACGAGGAATTCGAGCTGCATCGGCGCATCATGGAGAAGAAGCCGCGGATCGGCCCGGTGGCCAGGCGGGAGGAGGAATGAGACGCCTGTTCTTCTTCTGGATCGGCCTGCTCCCGGTCCTGGCGATCGGGGCCGACTCCCCCGCCGGGGTCAGGTTCGTGGACGCGGCGAAGGAATCGGGGCTCACCCAACCGATCACCTGCGGCAACGGCGAAACCAACTACATCATCGAGACGGTTTGCTCCGGCGCCTCATTTCTTGATTACGACAACGACGGATGGATCGACATCTACCTGGTCAACGGCAGCCGCCTGGGCGGTTTCGAAGCGGGCAAGGCGCCCGGCAACTTTCTGTACCGTAATCTGGGGAACGGCCGGTTCGCCGACGTCACGGCCAAAGCGGGAGTCGGCGATACGGCATGGGGGCAAGGAGTCTCCTACGGAGATTACGATAACGACGGCGATGACGACATCTACGTGACCAACTGGGGGCCGAACCGGCTGTACCGGAACAACGGCGACGGCACCTTCACCGACGTCGCGGCCGCAACCGGCACGGCCGACCCCGGCTGGGGAACCAGCAGCGCCTTCGGCGACTACGACAATGACGGCGACCTCGACCTGTACGTCGCCAACTACATCAATTTCGATCCGGCGCGCACCCCCCGGCCGGGAGAGAACCAGAACTGCAAGTTCATGGGGGCGGATGTCATGTGCGGTCCGCGCGGACTCGAGGGAGCCATCGACCATCTCTACCGCAACGACGGCCGGGGCGCCTTCACCGACGTGACCGCCGCCGCGGGACTGCGCGTCGACGCCGGCCATTACGGCCTCGGAGTGATATTCGCCGATTACGACAACGACGGCGACCTCGACCTGTACGTCGCCAACGACTCCCAACCGAACTTCCTGTACCGGAACGACGGCAACGGCCATTTCACCGATGTGGGATACCGGAGCGGTGTGGCCTTCAATGAGGAGGGGCGGGAACAGGCGGGCATGGGAGTCGACTTCGGCGACTACGACAACGACGGCGACCTCGACCTGTTCGTGACCAACTTTTCCCAGGACACCAACACCCTGTACGAGAACCAGGGGAAGGGGACGTTCGCCGACCGGACCTACCTGATGAACCTTGGCGCCGACTCCCTCCATTTTCTCGGTTGGGGCACTGCCTTCTTCGACGCCGACAATGACGGCTGGCTGG
>JAPUIV010000022.1 GCA_027296665.1 Acidobacteriota bacterium
CCACGATCATGTTGTGCTTCAGGGATTGCCAGACCGACTGTCCGGGGATCTCTTGCACTACTCCTACAGGAATATCACCGATCATGTGGAGCGCATGAACTCCTATTCCTCTATCGCGGCGCGTGCCAAGGAAGAAAAGGAGGTCCGTTACCATTTTCTGGATCTTCTCGTGCGCCCCCCGTGGCGTTTTTTCCGGATGTACCTGCTCAAATCTGCCTGGCGGGACGGCATTGCCGGCCTCGCCATGGCGGGAATCGAGTCCTTCTACGTTTTCCTGAAATACGCCAAATTGTGGGAACGGCAGAAATCGGAACGCGGCCAGGTGGGGAATGCAGGGCAAAGAGATCCGAAGCGATGAGGATTGCCCATGTCAATACGGAGTTCTCCTGGGGTGGAGGAGAGGCCCAGACCATTTATCTGGCGCGGAACTTGGCGGCGGCGGGACATGATTGCCGGATTTTCGCGTACCGTTCCGGAAAACTCTACCGGTCCTCGAAACGGGCCGGCCTCGAGGTAAAGGCCGTTCCCGGCGGTCCCTTTCCCAATCCTGCCCTCTTCCTGTTTTTGTGGAAGGAGATCGCTTCCGGCTCTTACGATATCTGTCATTTTCATACGGCGCATGCGGTGGCAATGGGAGCCTATGCCACGGCCGGCCAGGGGGGGTGCGTCAGGATCGCGACCCGCCGGACCAGCAATTCCCTTGGCGGGAATTTTTTGAGCTGGACCGGTCCATGGAAGATCCTCGACCATGTCATCGCCGTATCGGAAACGGTGCGGGATCGCCTTCTGGATGGAGGTGTGGTCGATTCACGCATTTCGGTGATCCATAGCGCGGTCGATCTGGCCCGGTTCTCTGCTCCGGGGCGGACCATCCGGTTTCGCCGGGAAATTGGTGCCGGTGACGCCGATTTCCTGGTCGGTGTCATCTCCCGCCTGACGGCCCGGAAAGGTCAGGATCGGCTCATCGAGGCGGCCGCCCGTCTTCGAAATCAGCATCCGAATCTCAGGGTGGTGATCATCGGGGAAGGGGAGAAGGGAGACGATCTGGCGCGGCGGATCGGTTCCCTCGGTCTCGAAGGTGTGGTCTCACTGCTGGGGTTTCGGGAGGACATTCCGGTTGTTCTTGCCGGGCTCGATTGCCTGGTTTTTCCATCCGCCTTGGGAGAGGGCTCTCCCGGCGTCATCAAGGAGGCGATGTCCGCGGGAGTTCCGGTGATTGGTGTGGATCATCCGATAGTGCGCGAGATCGTGACTCCAGGGAAGAGCGCCCTGCTGGTATCCCCTGAAGATGTCGGTTCCCTGGCCTGGGGGATCGATTGCCTCATCAGGAACCCCTCCCTCGCACGATCCCTTGCCCTGCATGGCCGAGATGAGGCGGAGCGGTACTCGGTCCGGCGAATGGTTGCGGCCACCGAAGCGGTGTACAGGAAAGCCCTTCTCGATCGGAGGATGAGAAAGGTTGTTTGAACGCCTGCGGCCCGGGAAGGGAACTACCATTCTCTGGGTCCGGAAAGGGTACGCGGACTCCTTGCTCGCGGCCGGCATCTGCCGGCCCGGCCGGCTTCTGGTCGACCATCCGATTCGCCTTCCCGGCCGCGGTCCCGTGGCAATCCTCCCCCTCCCGGGACGGAAGGGGGAGGAGGCGATCTTGAAACGCTACCGGAGAGGGGGGCTGGCAGGAAAAATCCTTCCCCACCTGTTTCTGGGAACAGCCAGATTCCGCCGGGAGATCTCGACAGCCGAGACCGCCATCAGGAAAGGGATCCCGGTACCGTTCCCCCTCGCCCTGGTCCGGAAGGGACGGTGGGGCCTGTACCGGGTCTTCGGGGTCACCCGGCGAATCCCCCACACCCGGAACGTCCAGGAGATTGTGGACGCTTCCCTTTCCCCAACCCGGCCGAAAGATTTTATCGATTCGATTGCCCGAACCATCCACGGGATGCATGAACGGGGCATGACCCATGCCGATCTGAATCTCGGGAATCTCCTGGTTTCCACCGCCGGGAAGGGCCCGCCAGTTTATATTGTCGACCTTGTGGGGGCTCGCCTGGGTTCCGCCCTCACCGCAGTTCAGCAATTGAAGGGACTGCGCAGGTTGAGGCGCTCCTGGGAAAAATCCTGTTTTTTCCGGGAAGTTCTACCGGGATCGGAAATCGGGCGTTTTCTTTCCATCTATTGTGGATCGGACCGAGAGCTTCTGGCGGTATTAAGGGGTACCGGTGCCATGGACAGGATTCTGGCGCGGACCCGCAGGCTCGGCTGGTGGCTGGCCCGGCTGAGGCGATGAGTCTATCTTCAGGATCCTTCATGTTAGGCCTGCCGGCGATTGCCCAGCAGTCGGAGCGCCTCCCGCATCACCTCCTCCACCGAAATCACCTCGAGGCAGGGGGGCTTTCCCGAGGGGAGAGGGTCGCATTCCTGGAAGAACCTCTGCCGGCAGGGTGCGCACGGGAAGCCGGCCGTCACCGGCACGAATTGCGATCTGGGGCGGAACGGCCCAGTCCGGCGCGGCGATCCCGGTCCGAAGATCCCGATGACGTCGATTCCCAGGGCGCCGGCGATATGCATCGGTCCGCTGTCATTGCCGATGAGGAGATCACAGGAGTTGAGGTGAATGGCGAGCCTCTTCACCCCGGCCGGTTCCGGCAAGGTAAGCGGGGGGGTTGGCATGCAGCGTCCGATCGAATCGATCAATGACTTTTCGCCCGGCCCTCCCAGCAGGAGGATCTCGGCACCGAGAGTTTCCTGCAGGCGGGACCCGACCTCCGCGAAACGATCCGGGTGCCAGGCCTTGGCACCCTTGGAGGCTCCCGGATGGAGCGCGACGCGAACGGCCCGACCGGGGCGAAGGGAAAGACGGGCCGAGGCGGGCCCGGAAGCGGGGAGGGGAAAGTCGGTAGGTCCCCCATTCCTTTCACATCCGAGAAATTCAATCAGATCGAGGAATTCCTCCCCCCGATGCCGCCGGTACCAGCTGTCCGGCCGGAGGGGGATGGCCTTGGTGAGCAGGGGACTGCGGCCGTCGGTGGCGTACCCGATGCGGGTCGGTATCCTCGCCAGGTAGGTTAATAAAGCCGCCTCGAAGGCGTTCTGAAACAGGACGGCGCAGTCGAAGCGACACCGGCGGAGTTCGGCCACCATCTTCAGGAATCCTCTGACACCCGCATGTTGCCGTCTTTTGTCGTAGGGCAGGAGCCGGTCGAACAGGGAGGAACCTTCCAGAGCCTCCAGGACCCATGGTTTCGCCAGGATGGTGATCTCGGCCTCTGGGAACCGCTCGCGCAGCGATCGCATCGCCGGTGAGATCATGACCACATCGCCTATCCAGTTGTTGGCCCGTACCAGGATCCTGCGAAAATCTTTTCTCCCCACCCGATTCCCTTCCTCAACCCCCATCGGGGGTGGTTTTGGCATTGGCGGATACCTCTGCAAGAAGGCCCTGGACCTCGTAAGCCACTGTTTCCGGCAGGATGGAGGCAAGGAATCTCGAGGCGTCCCGTTTTCGAGAGGCGCGACTGGCGGGATGGGGAGAACCGTCCAGGAGCCGGTAGTGACGGCTCCAGGGTGCATTCAGGCGGGAATCCGTTCCTCCGAACAGGGCTACCAGGGGCACGTCGAGAGCGGAGGCCAGGTGCATGGGGCCGGAATCACCGGTCACGATACAGGCCGATCTGCGGATGACAGCGGCGAGTTGTCGAATCCCGGAGGGCGGCAGCATTCGCGCCGCCTGGCCCGACCCCTTTTCTACTTGGATAGCGAGCCGCTCCTCCCCCGGGCCCCAGGCAATCAGGGGACAGTGGCCGGCCTCCCGCAAGAGGATGGCGAGCCGGGAAAAATGAGAGGGTGGCCATCTCTTGTAGGATTGCCGCCGGCTGGCTCCGGGAATCATCAGGATCACGCTGGCTCCGGCTGGAACCAGTTGCCGGAGCCATTCTTCGGCCGATTTTTCCGCCTCTCGGCTGTCCGGCAGTTCCGGCCGGGCGTCACGGGTGTCGACCTCCAGGGCTCGCACCAGGGCCAGGTTCTTTTCCACCCGGTGAAGAGGTTGACGGGGAAGCTCCACGTGGCGGTTGTTGAACAGGTGATTCCCCTCGCGGCAAAATGACCGGGAGAAACCGATGCGGTTGGAACAGCCCGAGAGAAGCGCGAGAAGTCCGCTCCGGAAGGTTCCCTGGAAATCGAGGGTGATTTCAAACCTTTGATTCCTGAGTTCCCGGATCAATCCTGTCTCCCATGGGCTCCCCCCGCCGGTCCGGCGAGCCACGATCAGGTCGTCCAGCTCCGGATGGCCATCCAGGATCTCCTGCCAGGAATCGTACACTAGCCAGGTCAGCCGCGCGGCGGGGAACTGGCGTCTCAAACAGTTCAGGGCGGGAAGGGTTCGGCATATATCTCCCAGGGCACCCGGTCTCTGGATCAGGATCCGGATGGGGTCGGCCGCTTTCGGGATCCAGGTTTCGGATTTTTCCATTGAAGTCCTTCCGAGTCCATAAATTACGGCATCATCTGAAAAATTGACCGGGCGAAAAGGGCATGATATACCTGCCGGTAGGGAGAATAAAGGCGGGGGACCGGTTTCCTGCCGGTGGTTGTCGATGCCAGTTAACCCCAGACTTCTGGAGATTCTCGTCTGTCCTCTTTGCAAGGTCAAGGTGTCCCTGACCCCGAATGGGGAGGGGTTGCGTTGCGCCAAATGCCGCAGGATTTACGCCATCCTGAATGATATCCCGAACATGCTTGTGGAAGAGGCTCGTCGGGAAGAGAAAAAGGCTCCCTAGCCTCCGCCGGATCTGTGCAATCCCTGAAACGATCGCGAGTCCTGGAAATCCTCGAACGAGGTTCCCGCGCCAACCTGGCGGTTATCGGGGATTTCATGCTGGACCGGTATCTGGTGGGCGAGGCAACCCGGATCAGTCCCGAGGCCCCGGTCCCCGTGATCCGGTTTCGAGAGGAGACCGTTCGCCTGGGCGGTGCAGGCAATGTCGCCCGGAACCTTGTGGCGCTCGGGGCGCGGGTCAATCCAATCGGGATCATCGGCGCGGACCCGGACGGGGCGGTGTTGCGTGGCTGCCTGGAAACAGAAGAAATTCCCGCTGGAGGCCTCCTCGAGGTCCCTGGCCGGATGACGACCGTTAAGACCCGTATCCTGGCCGGGCACCACCCGGTTGCCCGATTGGATCGGGAAGATGACCGCCCCGTCGAAGAAGCGGTGGCTTCCCTCCTCCTGGGCCATTGCGAAAAGGCCCTTCCCGGTCTATCCGCCTTTATTCTTTGCGATTATGGCAAGGGAGTATGGAACGAACGTACCGTTCCGGCCCTCATGGCAATGGCGAGGAGGGGCGGTATTCCGGTCTACGTAGATCCCAAGCCCCGCCAGTTTCCCCTGTACCGGGGGGCGGCCCTGGTCACGCCGAATCATCTGGAAGCTTGCGCCGCCGCCGGGTGGTCATCCTTCGCGGGAGAGAATGATCCCGAACGATTGAGCCAGACCCTCCTATCTCTTCTGGAATGCCAGGCGGTCCTGATCACCCGGGGAAAGCAGGGAATGGTCCTCTGTGAGCCGGGGAACAGCCCGATCCGGCTTCCTGCCTCCGCTCAGGAGGTATACGATGTCACCGGGGCGGGGGATACCGTGATCGCCGTCGCCTCCCTGGCTTTGCTCGGTGGGGGAACGCTCCAGGAGGCGGCTCAGATGGCAAATATCGCGGCAGCGGGGGCGGTGGGAAAGGTTGGAACCGCGGTGGTTTCCCGGGAGGAAATTCTTGCGGCCTTGTCTTGACATTGGTTTGGGTCTGTGATAAAGTTCCGATGACGTAATTGTAGCTTCCTCTTCTGAATATTGATCCTTCTGAATAGTCCGCTCCTTGAGGAAGGACTCATCGGTTTCTGTGCAAAAAAAGGAGAGCCTGAATGGAGGCTAGCAGAGGTAGCGCCAAGCTGGGTGAGTATCTCCGGCGCCTCCGAAAGGGCTACGGATTCTCACTGCGCCGGGT